>JAJQES010000293.1 GCA_021201565.1 Tannerellaceae bacterium | reverse complement strand
GATGTATGTAGGATTAATTAAATAATTACTTTCTTTTTTAATTAAGCCTATACACCTGATTAAATAGTATACTTATTATTTAATCAGGTGTATAGGTTTTGTTAAAGCGTGTTTGTATTGGCACGGACTTGAAGTCCGCGCCAGCGGTGTCTTTTTTAATAATGCGTACCGTACCAGTTGTAAGTGTCTTTTTTACAGCGCACCGGACAGGATGCATTACGGCTGATACTTGAGTTTGTTATCAGTCTCTCGGAGCCATCCGTGAGACTTCCTCTGGCACCAGTTCCGGCTGCCCCATCCGGGTCGGCAAAAATCAGATAAGCTGCTGTCTGGTAGTTTCTTGTCTCCATCCGTCCGTTGTTCGTAGGGTTACTTCGGTAATAACCACTGGCAGGGAAATAAAAGTTATCCGATTCAAGTTCCACATACGAGCCCAGGCCCGATAAGAACTCATGATAGTTTTCGAACCCTTCCATATCCCGTGGTTTATAGGTGGGTAATGACCACCCTTCGGGACAGGGATCGTACATTCCTTTTCTGCCTTCCTGATCTAACCAGAAATAATCGTATTGGTCGGATCGCTGGTCAAGGTTGGTGTACCAATCACTCATTTCACTCTGGCCATTATAATAGGTGGTGGGATTCCTGATACTGTTCTCTAAGTTCTTCGCAACATTTACAACTTCAAACGTTGGCACCCACGGTGTTCCATTCCCTGCATAGAGTGTCGCAAAAATTCCGTCAGGATTAGGTCCGTCAATCCTATGATCCCCGGAACTTAATGTTGCAGCCGGACCAGGGAAAGGATCTTTTCGCCCGTGCTGATAAAACAACCCGTTTATATCAGGTGAAACGTCGGGTGGGATTACTCCGTTATGTGGGTTAAACCCGGTGGTGTAATCAATGGTTGCCCCGAGGTTATAGTCCATAAATTCGGGTTTAGTGGTGCCGGGATAGGCGGTGTTAATGAAAGTTCCCCCGTTTCCCTCATCCGGGAAATAGTTGGTCACCCAGATGTGGAAGCTCCAGAGTGTTTCGTTGTTGTTATTTTTGATGGCAATCAGCGCATTTCCGAGGTCGGAAGTGGCAGACGACCGTAGAGTCAGCATATAATCCCTGTAATCCGTACTGCTCGTTGGATTTATGAGTTCTATATTGTTTAGCAACCCTATAGATGATTCCCATATCAGTTCGGCATTCAGGCCTAATCCTCCCGAAAAAACGGGGTTAAGCGGCTTGCCCAATTCTTTTTCCCATATCCAGAAGAGTTTACGCAACGGTATGTTTATACTCCCTCCGCCGTTGGCTACACGATAACAGTTGGCATCGGGCAATATACCAATGAATGTTTTGGTAACTTCCGGAAATATGTTGTCTTCATCGGTGAAGGTCAGTCGTAATGTGCGGCCTGCCCTACCGATTGCATAATTTCCGTTGCCGAAATAGGGTTGTGCTTCCTCGAGCCGGGTGGTAAAGGTGGTTCCGGTATAAACATCGAGTCCTCCGGTAGTATTAAAGACCTCAGAAAAATCTTGCCCACCCACCGTTTTAAAGAGGCCTTGCACTTCGGTCTCTGCCTCTGTGATTCTCCAATTGGTATTGGAACGGACTGCAAACCGGTATTCGTGCCCCATGTAGCAGAGTTCCTGCAGGTTGTCGAAAACAATATTTACGCATTGATGGCGGATAACGATGGTACGTTGTATTTTTTCTGTCCCATTCTCCACTTCGAAGGTCACGGCTGCTCCTTCTTCAAGAAAGGGGGTACCGGTTAGCGGGTCTATATCGTTGTCTGAAAAGGGGGCGGGTACATCTACATGGAATGTGTATTCATACTGTCCGTCAGGTATTTTTCCACCTTGTGTTAATAAAGCAGGAAGATTGATTTTCCGGTTGCCTATCATTCCAACATTTATCTTACACTCGGGCCCTTTCCACCTGACAATAAAATCCTGATTCAGTACTGTTGTGTTGCCATAGGGATGGCTGCGGAAAAGTACTTCGCTGATTTCTTCTCCATTCAGGCCGGTTATTTCCAGTGAAATCCCTTCGATATTGGATTGCACTACGGGAAGTGTATATTCGAGTCGTCCGGCAGTTATTTTAAAAGCGCCGGTGCGTGGTTCGTTGGCGGTGTGTTCGTCTACTGTGATTTCAAGTTCGCCGTTATCGTCGGGCCCGGGTACGGTGCGGTCGATGCTGAGCCAGTCCGGGTTGCCCAGCTTTTCTACCTTCCACTTAAGAGGGTTGTCGGTCTTTACGTTTAGTATCTGAGTCTGGGCATTCTTATCGAACTCCATACTTTCCAGGCTTATGGCGAGGAAGTATTCACCGTCGAAGAGTATATTCTCCACATCACCGTCGTTAAACACGAGAATTTCTGTAACGGTATTCACGGGCAGGCATTGGGCGGCATCTTCCCGGCTGTCATATCCTTTTGCTTTAATTTCGTTGATTACGAAATTGTACCCGTGGTTCCGTGTGAGTAATATATCTTCATTCCGGGCTTTGGAATCATCATCCACGATCCATTTTACGAAGTCTATCCGGTACCATGTGGTACCACCGGAACCATCGTAAATGCCACCGATCACCATAAAGGGCCGTTCGCTCTCTTCTTCTCCGTCGCTTTCGTCTTGTTCGAACACATATATTTCGTTTTTCCCGTCACCGTATTGGAGCGGAGTGCTGTGGCGCCGTTCGGTAGGTGGAAGTGTGGGTAATCTATCGCCGGGTATAATAAGTCCGTCCCGGCGGAAATTATAGAGGTAGATCTCTTCCAATTCGAATTTAGCCTCTTTGTTGGTAACATTGATACGTGCCAGCATACTGGTCATGGGTACACTGCTAAAAGGGGCCTGTCCGGGTTTTATGGTGATGCCTGCATCCCCCCCTCTTACTTCGCCCACCATGGGTATGGGGTGGGAGTTGGCGCCATCGGCATTCCATTTCGTACCGTCGGCAACTTCCCGGATAAGTGCTGCCTGGATACTCGCCCCTGGAGTTCCGGCAACCAATAAGGAAGCGTTGGCTGCCAGTACGGATTCCGAGTTGGCAAGCAGCAGGATAGACGAATAGGTGCCCGGGGTGAGCGGAGCGGCAATGGTATATTTTTTTACATCGGAATCATCCCGTACAATATCGCCAACCGGTACTGCATTGTAAAAGGAGAGTTGTTCTGTTCCATCCCTGTTTTCAAACGCCAGGATGGTGATTTCGGTTATTCTATACTCCTGCTCTTCTGTCATCGCCCGGGTTTCCACTCCGTTCTTTTTGGGAAGCCGGAGGGTAAATACGCCTTGTGCCGAATGGTTAACCACCGGCGGAACCATTCTTTCGAAATCATCGGTACATCCGGCCCAGATCAGGATTCCGGTTACCACCAATAAATAGTTGTATGTAAAGAACTGTTTCATGGCTTTCTATTTTTTATTTTTCTTTCACGCATCGAATGGGTACGGCGCTTGCGCGTTCCACGTTTCCATTCTCCTGATAAGCGTAAGGAGAACGGTAGAATACCCTTCCCTGAGTGGGGTTATCTGGTGTAGGGGCACGCAATCCTACATATATTTTTGCATCCTGGCCGGTATCGTTTGTATGTTCCTCCCAATTGCCTTGTGGTGTTATTTTTCCCGAAAACCAGAACTTACTGTAGATGCTGCCGGTAAAAGTCCCATCCCGGAGTTCTATTGAGATAGGCCGTTGGTTGCCATCATCAATCCTATTATTGGAATAACGTCCGACGTTTGACCATTCATGTATTGATTTGTCCGGGTCGGCTCCGGTTAGCCTCCATCCCTGCGGACAAGGGTCGAAAACACCTTTCTGGTTGCTCATTGTATTCCAGAGATATCTGTTCTGATAGCCTGGGTTCGGCTGGTTGGTAAACCAGTCTCTCAACCCGCCCGGGGCGCGGTAGAATAGATCCGGATGATTGAGCGCGTTGCCCAGGTTGTTGATCGCGTTCACTTCAGGAGATTGGCCGGATACAAACGAGGGGTGCATAGGGTCTTTGCGTCCCATCTGATAAAACAGTCCGTTTACCGACTGGCCCACCACATTTCCGTCGTATTCCAATGCACCGAGGTTACGCTTCATTATCACTTCATCACCGGCAATCCGGAATTCGTCATCGGGCAGCCCGGAATCGGGATTGTAACCGGTTATCCAGATGTGCCAGCTGTAGAGCCATTCGTTGTTTCTGTGAATGCCTACTACAGCATTGCCGCTGAGTGTTGTACTGGAGGGTATGGTGACATGCAAAACGCTTTCGAGCAGGTTGGAAGCATCGGGTTCGAAAACGGCGGTGATGCCGTAGGGCTGCTTAATACCATTCAGGTCACTATTCAGGTACACTTCGTCCCATACTACACCGCCCTGAAGATTAGTTGCGGTGATGTTCTCCAGCGGTTGTCCGGCATAGAGGTCCCATACCCAGAAGAGTTTGCGGATGGGTATATCCACTGTACGTTCTGCCTCTGTACCGGCGGGATTAAGTATATATGAGTTGGGGTCGTTGTAGGTTGCGGTGATGGTTACAGGTATCAGGCCGGGTATGTATCCCTGCAGGTCCTGAAAATAGAAAGTAGCTTTGCGTCCTGCTACTCCTTCGGCGGGCATTTTACTACCAGGGACAAGGTCTCTCAGATCGAAATGGAACGGGTCGCCATTCAGGATATCATTTCCCCCTTTGGTTTGTAAAGGGGTTATCGGACCAAGGATTCCCTCGTCTTCAACGTTTACAAATTCCCACGAGGTATTGGAGAGTATATCAAAATCATAATTCCTGCCTAACCGCGCGTCTCTATCCAGACCTCTGGCAATGATGGCGAAGTGCTGATGACGTAAATATAAGGTTTTACTGATGCTTATATCCGGAGACTGCTCATCGGTAACGGTAAAGGTTACACGCATACCCCGGTGCAGGAACGGATTGCCTGTTTTTTCTGACACCTCTTCTTCGGTAAAAGCTTTCGGCGAGATGGTATACTCCCGGAACCCTTCGGTATCGTTCAGGTTACCGGGTGTAATCACACTGCTTTGGTCGTCGAATACAAAGGCCCGGTCGCCATAAAGTCCTATTTCTACTTTGCAATGATAGTTACCACCTTTGGGCGACCACCGTACACGTATATCCTGCGGAATGTGCGTATCGTCCCAGCCATAATATTCATAAAAGAAGAGTTCGCCTACCGGGTTTCCGTTGAGGTCTTCCACAGAGAGTTCGAGTTGGGTATCGGTGCCCTGGGTAACTTTTACAATAAAGTCGAGCAGCCGGCCTACCTGAAGGCGTATTTCCGCTTTGCGGGGGTCGGTGCCTTCGTTTTTATCCAGCAGAAGTTTGATGGTGGTATCCCCCTGGTCGCCTTTTCTATGTTCCGGAAGGATGCGTAGCCAGCCATTGTCCATATCTATTTCCGCATCATCATCTTCCGGATCGGTAACACTGGTTATCTCCCATCCGTCTTCGTGATTGGTGAAGATTTCGAGGTCGTTGTTGAAGCTGTCCTGGTCACGTGCCTCCCGGTCAAAATAGAAAGAGGCTTTGTTGACCTTAAGCTGGTATTGTCCGTCGATCGGAACATCTATGTCGCCTTCGTCCCGTTCGGAGACAGTGACTTCGAGGTTAATATTGTTGGATTGGTAGGCTTCTTCTTCGGTGGGTGAGCCGGGGCTTAGTATTTTTTCTACTTTCAGTTCATACCAGTGGTTGCGCAGGAGGTCATGGTAGGTGCGCGGGTCGCCTTCATCTGTGCGGAAGAAGTCTACCCGGTAATAGCGGGTTTCGCCTTTGTATTCTCCGCCTACTACGAGGCAGGGCATTTCGGGGAAGTCATCTGGTCCCGGATGTGGGGTTTCGTTGAGGTATATTTTAGCTTCTATCTTTTCGTCATCTTCTATCTCTCCCGCTTCTGCTGTATAGGTGGCTTTGGTATCGACGGCTATAAGTCCTGTTCCGGTGTTGGTGGCGGCGGTTACTTTTGCGTCGGTGCTGTTGTAGTTGGCGGCATCCGGCAGGAGTGCCATTTCGTTTTGCCAGTGGTAGAGGGTGATGGTTTGGAGTGTGAATTCGTCTTTTACTGCTTCATCAAGCAGGAAGTCTATTTTTACCAGTGCCCGGAGCAGGGGGATATTATCCAGTTCACCGCCTTCACGGATGGTGGCTGCTTTTAGTTCTCCCCAGAAGGGGATAAGGGTGTTCGCGTCGTGTGCGATTTTAGCGATCTGCCGGAAGTGCAGGCGGCTGCTTACTTCGCGGCGTGACATGTCTTTTGCCAGGTTGGCAGAGGTGATGATGTCTGTGGAGTTGGCCAGTACCATGATGTCGAAGGTGCCTTCGATTACCTCTACGGTGAAGCTACGCTTACCGGGTTCGCCGGAGGGGGTGGTGATGTTTGTGCCGGGATAGCTGCCTACGAGATCGCCTTCTTCCGGTTTGAACAGGAGTACTTGTATCTGGTTTATGTTTGTTTCGTCGGCAGGCATGGCGCGGGTTGTTACCTGATTGGAGGGTAAGACGCCGGGTACCTGTAGGGTTAGGGTTATTTTTATGTCGCCTGTGGCTGTGCCGGGACATGTGTTTCCCCAATCGTCATCCACACACGCGTTGAATACGGTGGTAAGGAGCAGGGCTATTACCAGTTTGTATAGGTTGTTTATGTAGGTATGTGTTTTCATTTGGGGGTGTTTTTATTGTTGTTATAGTTCTATCCCGTTGGGATTGTAGGTCCATCCGTTTACGCTTATGGTGACGTTCATGTTGGCGTCGAATGAGAGGATGATGTTAAATTCGTAAGTTTCGTCGAAGTCTACCTGCCGGCCTGCTGTGGCATAGGCTGTGCGGATGATTTTTACCATGTCTTCGGTAAAGAGTTCTGTGCCGTCGGTGTTGTTTTTAAAAAGTAGTGTGGGCGAGCGGTCGCCGGTGTCTTCTTTTCCGATGTTTTCGATGGCATGGTTGCCGTGCAGGGTGAGGGTGCGGATGGAGGCGTTTAGTTTGTCTTCCTCAAATTTGCTTGTCCGCTGGTGGCTGTATGGTTGCTGGTTTTCTATGACACGGTTGTTGAAGTTGTACCGGGTGTTGTTGTCGGTTATGGAGAAGAGGTATTCGTCTTCGTCATTTCCTTCGGGCAGTGAGGTTACTGTGAGGTTGATACGGTAGGTGTTGGGTATGAGGTAGAGGGTGTATTCGTGGTCCTGCGTGGGGTCTACTGTTATTTTTTCCAGTGTTCCGTAGTGCAGGTCAGGGATGTCCTCTGTGTATATACCCTGTTTCATTTCTTCGAGGTAGAGTTGTATGTCGCTTAACCGGGGGGCTTGTTTTGTTTTGTAGGCTTCGCCCTGGTTGGTCCATGCGATGAAGCGGTAGGTTCCGGGGGGAAGGTCTACGGGTACTTCATATTGTTCGCCTGCGGCATAGTTGTAGGAACTGCCCTGCCATTGGTGGACGAGTTGTTCTTCTTCGTTGAACATGTATACATGTACGCTCTCTATGTGGTGTTCGCCGGCCGGGAGTGTGTACATGGAGGTGTCAAATTTTACCCATACCCGGGTGGTGCCGCATTCGTCCATATCGTCTTTTATACAGGCGGTGAGGAGGAGTATGACCAGTAGCAGGTATATTTTCCGGGGGATTGTATATTGTGTTGTTTTCATATCGCTCGTTTTTTTGGGGTGTCCAAAAAAGGACTGAATAGGGAACTAAAAAGTAACGGAATGGAACGCAGATGACGCGGAGGACGCAGATTTACGCAGATTGGTATTTCTGCGTCTCCGTGTTCATCTTTTGATTCGTGACTTCCGGGACATTTCCCTAATATTTTATTATAGGATGATGCCGTTTGGTGTGTATTCCCATGGTTTGATGAAAATATTTACTTTCAGAGTGGCGTCGTTTTCGTCGATTGGGTCTTTCGGATTATGTGGGTTCGGATTATTTCCCGGCCCTTCTCCCGGTTTGGTGGGGTCTTCCGGATTAAGGATAGGAGGAGTAAACGGGTCAATCGGTACTTTGGGACCCGGGTCTTCCGGATTATTCGGGTCAGTGGGTGGATTGCCCGGATAGCCGGGGCCGAAGCCGCCGGGGCCTCCCGGAGCTGTCGGGTCGCCCGGGGTGCCCGGTTCCCCGCTCATTTTTACATCTATGATGTCGAGGTGGATAAACTGGTTACGGTATACGTTGTATTTATCATCGTCCGGGAGTGGATTTCCATATTCGTCTACCCCATTGAGGAATATCCGGTAGTAGATGTAGCCAAACGGGTATTCGTAGGTGGCTACATCTCCTTCGTATTGTCCGTGCAGGAGCCTTGCTACATCTCCGGAGTTAGCCGGCAGACAGATGAAATCCCGTACGCCTTTTACCCGTACTAAGTGGAAGGTCTGAGTTCCGGTTAGTCCGGTTCCTGTATATTCAATAGCATTTCCGTTCACTACAGCTGTACTTTGAAGTGCCAGCCGGGCCTGTATCCAGGCGTAGGTAGTGTTACCATGCTGGGCGACGTTGTTGGGTGTGTTGGTTACGTTTTCGCCGAAGTAGAAGCCGGGTAGGTCTATCCGCCCGGAATTAGTACCCGGGTCGGCTCCGATTTCTACGTAATCTACATCAATATCGTTTGCCGGTGGTCCTGAGCCAACTGGGAGGTAGTAGTCCGGGTCGTAGGCCCTGATGATGTTATACCAGCCGGCTTCATCTGTATCGGATATTAATGTTTTTTTACGTGTGGCGTCGGGAGCAGCATAGTAGTTTTGCCCTACTACTCCTTTATAGGCGTCTTGTTTTACCAGGAAGTTTATGATGCTGAGGGTATATTCGTTACCGGTTGTCCAGTCGCCTTTGAATTCCTGGGGGTCAGGACAGGTGGTAATTACACGCGATACGGTTCGTTCGATGTTAACCTGTACCTCATTGACTATTTCCTGTGATGCGGGCTTGAGTTCTGCTTTCTCGTTGCCTGCGAATACGATTTGGGTCATTACGGGTGGGGTGGCTGCGTCATAATTAATTAATCCGGGGCCTGTCGTTCCTTTGTGTACATTAAAATCACGGGTTAATAACCGGTTTTCTGTATCGAAAGTACCAAGATTGTTCTCAGGTTCCGTAGGTGCCGTTTCTGCTGTTATGTTCGTATTGGCTACCACGTAGATGTGTTTTATTCCATCTGTTGTTGTAATGGGAGTAACCATTTCGTATACATCATCTGCTTTTTTGTTGAAAAGGTTTGTATCGTTCAGGTCATAAGGCCCAAAGGCTGCTTTGTCTGGGTCGGTGGGGGGATTTCCGGCCTGGTCGTACACGTAAATCTTGACTCCTACGATGTCGTTTTCTACTGTATTCCCCGGAATTGTCGCACGTGACCCTATTGGTGACGGTGGCATTTTAAAGGTGAATTTGATGGTGGCTTCCTGACCGGTGCCGGCACCAATGTCGATATCACCTGGGTCGTTGTCGCTGCAACTACTGAAGAGTAGTCCGGCGATAAGCATGGGAAGAAAATAAGTTGCTTTCATGATTGCTTAATTTTAAATTAATATTAAAATCGTATCTGTTAATTGGTAATTTCCTGTTTGTATAGTATCTGGTAGTCTACCCGGCGCAGCTGCGGGAAGTACTCTTTTAAGAGGGTGTTCCAGGTGGCGGGCATATTACGCAGTTTTTGTTCTTTGGTATCTTCACTGTCACCGGAGTTGATGATGGTGAGGATTTTCGTTTTATCTGCAAGGGCGCTGTTTTGTACTAATTCCCTGAGCCTATCCCAGTCTTCGGGTATGTGGCTGATGCGGATGATGGCAGGGTCGATTTCATACTTTTCTGCCAGATAGGCTTTGAGGGCTTTGGTACGTCCTTCGGAGAGCCGTGCATTGGTGGTGTAACGGGCTTCCGGAGAAGCGTAACCTGTTAGATGGATACTGATGAGGGTGAAGTTTTTGTCCCGGATGATCCGGATGATTTCTTTTTCAATCTTTTCCAGTTCAGTTTTATTATCCATATAGGTGGGCTGGATAGTTGTTTTTCCTACGGGAAACTGTATATGTGCGTCGCCATTGATGGAAATGGTTTTTGTTGTAGGTGGCGGGGTTACGATAACCGGGGGTGCCGGTGGTTCGGGTTTGGGCGCCGGTACAATTCGGGCTACTGCCTGCATGGTGAAGAGTTGTTTTTTCTCCCGGGGCGAAGTCAGTAGCTGGTGAAAGGTAAGGGTAGAGTTTTCCATCCAGCTTTGGTATGGGATTTCTGCCCGGTAGCGGATCAGTTGTTCTTCATCCTGCGGTACATTTGTATGTACAAGTGGCTGGTTAGCTAAAAGTTCACGGTTTTTGAAACTCATGCGGCGTTTGTAATGGCGTTCTTTCTGGCGGCCATTGA
>JAJQES010000445.1 GCA_021201565.1 Tannerellaceae bacterium | reverse complement strand
ATTATATGATTGGACAAAAGTGGATAGAGAATATATTATTTCCGGGAACATGCTTTTCCAGACAACAATTGGAACAGGTAATCCGGGGAAAAACGATCCTGATTACCGGGGCTACGTATGGAATTGGAGAAGCATTGGTGTATAAACTGAAAGGGGTCTCTGTCCGGTTGATCCTGATGGCCCGTACAGAAGAAAAACTTCAACAGCTACAGAAGGAACTGGCCGGAACCGGTACAGAAGTCATCTGGTATGCCGTTGACCTGTACCAGGCGGAGCAGGTGAAACAGGTGGCCGCACGGATCAATGCTCTTTCGTTGGATATTGATATTCTGGTCCATAATGCCGGAAAATCCATTTGCCGTCCTATACAGCAATCTGCTACGCGGTTTCACGATTATACACGGACAATGGCTGTCAATTATGCATCCCCTGTGCAGTTATCCCTGGCATTTCTTCCGGGGCTGCTCCGTTGCAAAGGACAAATCATCTATGTGTCCGCTATGAATGTACTTTTTTCTTCCGTACCTGGTTGGAGTGCTTATCAGGCCTCCAAAACAGCGATGGATCAATGGGGAAGATCTGCTGCTATGGAGCTGAAACGCAAAGGAGTCACAGTCACAGCGATCTATCTGCCGTTGGTACGTACCCGCATGATCGAACCTACGGCTGCTTACCAGACCATGCCGGCTATGTCGCCTGACAAAGCAGCTACCCTGCTGGCGTTTGCCATGATCCGGCGCTTTCGTAGCTGGGCACCGTGGTGGACTTATTTTCCGGTTACATTCTCCTGTCTTTTTCCTGCCTTATGGGAACGTATAGCATGGAACTCTTTCAAAAGAAATAGCTCATGAGCCATCCCATTCCATTAATACGTCCCTACGGAATATATTCCTGTATAGGTGCCCTCTTTCGCAGAGGTATTAATCTGTCGGTAATTGTAGATATCGGAAACAGCCTGTATCCGGAGCAGACCGCTATAGTGGAAGATGAAAAAGAGATCTCCTATCAGGAACTTTACCGGCAAACCCTTATCTTAGGCTGTCAGTTACAAAAACGGTATAGCCTGAAAAAAGGCAGGCAGGTAGCTATAGCCTGCCGGAACCATACCGGATATGTATACGCTTTGTTTGCTGTGGCCAGCACCGGAGCCGATGTCTACATAGTCCATCCGGACATGGGTAACGACGCACTGGCTAAATTGATCCATCGATTCCGGTTTGACCTGTTTATCCATGATAATGAGATAAATATCTCTCCGGAAATGATTCATAACTACGATCACTTTTTGCCGGTTCATTCCAATAGCGGCAACTCCCTGGCTGCACTTTTACAGCAGCCCCCGGAAGAAGCATACCGGCCCGGACGAAGTTATTTTGGCAAAGTGGTGGTATTGACCTCCGGGTCAACCGGACAGGCGAAAATAGCTACCCGTAAAGCGTCTGCCACTGCTTTCCTGTCTCCTTTTATATCCCTGCTAAAACAATTGGGGCTTCACCGGTATGATAGTCTCTATCCTGCGACTCCCTTCTCTCACGGGTTTGGGCTGGCTGCTCTTCTGGTGGCTTTAGTTCTTGGAAAACGGGTATATTTATTAAAACGGTTTGATGCCATCCATGCCGGCCGGCTGATCGAACGCTACCGGATTGAAGTATTAACCGTTGTGCCTGCTATGATTGCCCGTTTGCTGGATACTCCGGGCTACTCTTTATCTTCTGTCCGGTGCATCCTGTCCGGTGGAGACAGGCTCCTCCCTGCTTTAATCGAAAAAGCGGCCCAACGGTTAAAAGGAAATTATATCTACAATCTCTATGGAACTTCTGAAGCCGGTTTTTGCTTTATGGCAACACCCGCCGCGTTAACCTATCAGCCCCGGACAATAGGTAAACCGTTAAACGGAGTAAAAGTACGTATCCGGACCTCCGGAAAAGAGTCTCTTCCGGAAGAAAGTATAGGAGAACTTTGTATTAAATGCAACTGGTCTGCACAAAAAGATAAATGGATACCTACGGGTGACCTGGCCTATAAAGACAAGAAAGGATATTATTTTCTGTCAGGCCGGGCAGACGATATGATTGTGTCCGGTGGAGAAAATATCTATCCGTATGAATTAGAGAATATTTTAGTAAAGCATCCCCTGATCCGGGAAGCAGCAGTTATAGGAGTTCCTGACCCGGACTTTGGAAAGCGGCTCAAAGCTTTTATTGTTTCATCCGGAGAGTCGCTGCGGGAACCGGAACTCCGGGAGTGGTTACGCAGCAGGTGCGCGCGTTACCAAATGCCCCGGGAGATCCGGTTTCTTGCCGCCCTTCCCTATCTGCCGAATGGTAAAATCAATATGCCGGAGTTAAAGAAACATCCCTGAGCCGGTTTTATCGCGGACGGCTTCCATTTCCACCGGAAGTACCTACCGTGCTAACCATAGAGCTGGTCGTGAATGTCCCTGCGGAAGTACCTTCTGTATAAGTCGCATCCGTATAATAACCATGGAAGTCACTGCCACCGCTGATGGTTCCACCCGTATAGATCGTATATCCTGTATTGGTTTGCAGTGCAGGACTACTGAACAGCAAAGTCATCGTTGAGTAACTGCGGGGTGCTTTAAAGGTCAATACATCTTTCCCCCCGGAAGTGGATTTAATCCGAATAATCCGGCTGGAAGAATCCGAAGATCCGGATGTCCTGAAGACAACGGAAGGTTGTGTACAGGCGCTGGCCGTAGGTGTACTGGTATCTCCGCCAATTCCAATAATAGTTCCGCCGGTAATTGTAAAACGGCTCTGGTCACAATCAATTCCGGCTTCTGGCGCACTCGTTCCGGCCGAAACAATCAATCCGCCGGTAATTGTCAGCGTACCATTGGAATCAATCCCATCATTAGAGGCACTCAGGCAGTAAATAGTACCCCCGTCAATCTGGATATGAGTTCCTGCGTTCAAACAATCATCATACGCTCTTACATCAAGTTCTCCACCGGTAATCGTCAGGGTTGCTTTACTTTCAATTCCTTCGGCTTCCGTTTTGGATGTCCGGATTGTAAAAACTCCGCCATGAATAGTCAGGTCTCCTTTACTACGGATCGCTTTCGCTGCCGTGTCATTGTTACGGTCATACACAAACTGGTCGCCCGTCGTGGTGAGCGTAATTATCCCGTCATAAATAACCAGCTCACCGGAGACATTGATCCCCTTTCCTCCCGAACCGGTACTGAGAATAGTCAGGTCACAGGTTTCAATCAGCATATCCCCATCACATTTGATCCCGGCACAGGAAGAAGTATCCTGTTCGTCAGCATCCCAGATAGCATCTCCGGCCGTATTGATGGTAATCTTTCCTTTGGTGATGGTAATATCCTCACTGGCATTCATCCCTTTGGAAGCATTCCCATAGACCGTAATATCAATCGTTCCATCACTGTTTATCGTAATAGATTCTTTGCTTTTTATTCCATGGCCTTTCTGTCCGGTAGTGACGATTTCAAGATCTCCCCCTTCAATTCTTACATATCCTTTTTCACATTCCAATCCTTCCCCAACCGACCGGGTCGTAATCGTTCCCCCGTCTATCCGGATATAATCATTCGCATGTATCGCATCACTGGCAGCCTCTTTTATCCGGATATTTCCTTCATACATCCGGAAATAATCATCCGAACAGATCGCATGTTTATTCTTTCCCCGGACTTCCAAGTTTCCGTTTCCATAAAAGTTAAGCTGCCCTTCACTAAAGAAAGTCGCTTTCATATCCTCCCCGTCTACATACTGGTATTCTTCCCCATCTATTAACCGGTTATTGGTTCCATCCTGCACAGTCACCGTGACCTTCTTCCCACACTGTATATTGATAGCGGCCCCATTCGGATTCGTAATACCCACCCCATTCAGCACCAGTCCGAACTTATAGTTTCCATAAATTTTTACAGATCCGTCACTCACAATTCCGGAAAGAACATAATTGAGTTCAATATCCGTAACAGAAGAGGAGATCACCACATGTCCGTTTGTATTTTCCACCGTAATCCCTGCGTCCGCATACGGATTATCAATCATTACTTCACTTCCCGAAAAAGCAATGGAAACAGCATGTTCGTAATTTACAGGCTGTGTATTGGGAACCAGTTCCGTATCTCCCGGATCACCACTATCTGCCGGTATCTCCGGATCTTCCCAGGTATTATCCTCATCGTCGTCTGTCCATTCCTGGTCCGGGTCAAAATAGCCATCCTCATTATTACACGATCCACCTGTTACCATGATTATACATACCAGGTAAATAAAAAATCTTTTCATTTTCATCTTTTCCACAGGATTATTCATTTTTGTTTTTTATAATGCAAAACTATTTATCCTGACAGACCGGAAAAATAAATTCTGTGAATAGCCCGGTTTAATCTATGAACAGCCTCCGGATCCTTTTTACAACTATTCTTATCTCCCTTTCACAAAAACAGGGATTATCCGGAATAAAAACAGGGATAAACAGGCTAAAAATGGGATTGTTTCAAAATCATATCCTCCAACGTAAGAATCTTTATACATTTGTCTGCAACTATATAAGAACCTGAATCCGGATAGAATGTAAATTAAACAAATAGACCATGAAAAGATATAAGCCATGTGTAGCGGTTTTTCTGTTTTTGTTGAGTAGCCTATTATGGGCATGTGACAAAGACAAAGAAAATGAAAAAGAAGAAGAGAAAGGAAACCGGATCGAATTTGAAGATCAGGTGTACCCTATCACCCAGGCAATCCAAACCTATTATGGAATAAGCCCGGAAGGAAGCCATACTGTTTTACTGGAATTCCAGTCCGGTTCAGATGCCATATTAAAAATAGCGATGTTTACCGGAAGTAGTAAGTTGGTAGCAGGAACTTATACACAGGATAGTCATTTTGTAGCCTATACCTTTACAGAAGGAATTCTTCAACTAAAAAATGATAATGATAAGAAAGAAATGGAAACCGGCAAAGTAGAAGTCAGGGTTGTAGATGACCTTTATACTATCTACGTGGAAGGTACCTGTCAAAACAGTTCCATGGTCAAAGCCTGGTATGAAGGAAAACTGGATTACCGGGAGAATTCCGGACAAACCTGTCCCTGTGGTTGTGACTGTTCTGCCGGTTGTTCCTGCGACGGATCAGGTCCTTGTTCAGACTCCTGTACCTGCTCACCGGTACAACCTGAGCCCTGTCCCTGTGGATGCGGATGCTCAGAGGAATGTACATGTGCGGAAACCGCTCCCTGTTCAGAATCCTGTACCTGTTTCACACCTCCTCCTACTCCTGTGCAAAATCTGTTTAGCTGTCAGAAAGGGGAATATGCAATCAGCGGAGGTACTCAGGAGTATAAACCTGCCGGTTACGGTGGCAACTATCCTATGGATAATATAGATGTAATCTTATATTACGAAGATGAATATAAACTGAAAATATATTTTGAGCTATTCCAGGAGGGCGGTCCTCACCTGAAACCCGGCACCTATACTTTTATTGATTCAACGGATGAGATAAGAGAATTTTCTATTCTGAATTATTATTTTTCACTTACCGAAGGAGGGCGCCAGTATGATCTTGCCCCGGAAGGAGGAATACTGACCATTGAAAAAGCGGATGAAATATATACGATCCGGGGAGAATTTAGTATGGATGACAACACCCCGTCCACTCTTACCTATCAGGGAACTCTTGAAATAAAGTAGCATACTATGCCAGCCGGTTCCGTTCATAGTATTGGGCGACTACTGAACGGAACAGCAGAGTACCTGCAATAATAAATAACAAACCTGCCAGGTAAGAGGCTGTATAATTACTCAGGTCCGCGATGTATCCACCGGCCAAAACACCGATACCGATCCCCAGGTCCCAGGAAATATAGAAAGTCGAATTAGCTGTTCCCCGCTGGCTATGAGTGCCCAGATTAATAAACATCGCCTGGAAAGCAGGTGTAATGTAGCCATAAGAAACACCCAGCATAAAAGCAGAAAGATAAAAACAGGAAGGGGTCTTTAAGAAAATAAAGACAGTGTAACTTACAATCGCCAGTAATGTGCCGGTCATTACCACGGTATTTAATTTACCGGCTTTCATCATGGACGCGGATAAAAACCGGGAAGCAACTAACCCGGCTGCCATAATCACAAAGAACATCCCTGTTCCGGAAACAAGTCCCACCTCCTCTACTCCATACACTGCTACATAAGTGGTCAGGATACCATAACTAAAGGACAACATCGTCAGAATAAAAGCGCAGGGCAACCCTTTAATCAGCAGGAAACGGTCCAGCGACATCGGCTCCTGTTTTTTAATGCTCTTTACAACCGGCGCCTTGATCATCACTACACAAAAAATACCTGTCATCCCGGCCACCAGGGAAGTCAGGAACACATAATGATAATCCAGGTAGGTCTCATACAGAAAAAGCGCCACTGTAGGCCCGATGGCCATAGCCAGATTAGTAGAAAGGGCATAATATCCAATCCCTTCATTGCGCCGGGAAGACGGCATTACATCCACAGCAACCGTTGAGTTAGAAATTGTCACCATGCCAAAAGTCACCCCGTGCAAAGCCCGCAACACAGCAAATGCCAGTAAAGTAGTGGCCAGTAAATAGCCACCAAAACATGCCACAAAAAAACAATAACAAATGATCAACAATAGTTTACGGGGAAATGTATCTACCAGATAACCTCCAAACGGACGGATCAGTAAAGCCGTGATCGTATAGGAAGAAAGAATAATACCCACCATTGACTTCCCGGCGCCAAACTGGCTCATCAGATACATCGGCAGGACCGGAAGCAACAGGTAGAAAGCAAAAAACATCAGGAAGCTACTCAGAAAAGACCAGAAATAATTAGCCGTAAATAATTTATCTTTCATCCCAGCAAAGTTTGTATTTGTATGCAAAGATAATCAGAAAACCAAATATATTTTGCTTTGTTGCCCTTGTAACTTTTTCCTCTTTTTTCTCATCTTCTATACAAATACCGGATAATTCATGTAGGTTATGAGAAAAGAGATGTTGTTGTTTATGTTGTTGGGTGAAGTGTTGACAATGCTGACAGGATGCAGGGATGAGAACGGCACATACGTAAGTGAGATAGAAAACGGAGGATTTTTCCTGCGTGACAATACCGTGCGGTTCTATTACATAGATGAGCAGGGAAATGACCTGATCCGTCCCGGCCGGCCGGAGACGCTACCCATCACCTATACACAACCCGGAGAGGTACCGGCAACCATGTCCGCCCCGGCCGATTATAAAAAAGGCACCTATAACCAGGGACTAAACACCATTGGGTACGATGAAAAAGAAAAGCTGTACTATATGCATAGCATCGTACCGGGAGATTCCCGGCAGAAAACCTATACTTTTTATATCGGACACCAGAACCAGTTTGATAAGGTGGAAATTACTTACGAATATACAACTGATAATGTCTACGGATGGTCTTACTGGTCACGGATCGTATCCTGGAAATACAATAATGTCCCTATTTACAGCGATTCCGATAAATATGATAAAAAAATATTTATCAAAAAAGCCCGTGGAAAAACAACTGTGTCCTTTACCCGCTAACCAGGTATATTCTTCCGGTTTACCACCAGACCTGCTGTTCATTCTCGTAAGTAAAGATACGCTCTTCCCGGCCCCGGCTGTGATTCCGTAATAACAGCAACGCGTTGGAAGGAACATTGTCATACACCAATACACCGGCCTCTGTTCCCGTTTGCATCCCCAACGATCTCCTTCCGTTTTCATCAAAGAAGAATAATTCATAGTGATCCCCATTACGGATTCCGTTATCATCATTCCTGAACAGGTACCTGATCCGGTCTATCCGTTTAGGCTCTCCCAAATCCAGTCCCACCCAGGCACCCGAAGCCTCTATGGCATCATAAAAGGTAAGCGGGTCATTATCAAAGACGGCGTATTTAGTTCGCTCAGCACTATTCTTATATGAGCCCTCCGTGCCCATCACCTCGCCCCGCAGCACCTCACCATCCGCCAGGAACCTGATCTCTGCCATATTACAATACCCCTCTTCCGCGGATAAATACCTTACATACCTGTAACGATTCGTACTGTTTACATCTACCAGGTAATATTTCATTTCAGCCTCTTCACCTATTACATACAAATCCTCCGGATGTAGAAAATCCGGGTCATTCGCCCCCTGAAAGCGCCCGTTCACCGAACGGATGGCATACGCCTCCCACCAGTTAGGGGTAGGGTGTTTCCTGTGAAGGTGCAACACACGTTTCCGGGTGGTATCCGGTTGCAGGGTAACCACCTGTCCCTCCCGGATAACAACCGGGTAGCCGGCCTGTACTGTTTTTCCTCCATAAAAGCGGGCCGGGAAATACACAATCTCTCCTTCCAGGTCTTTAAAGACAGCTTTGTTTTTTTCAACAACAGTCCAGGCAACCGGCACTAATGAATGGTTGTTGAATACACTCAGATAGAACAGTTTATCTGTTCCTCTCCCTTCCGGGACCTCTACATGCAATTCATATCCGTCATAATACTCCCGGGAAACATCTTTCAGAAAAGGGCTCCTCAGGGCAGGGGGTATTTCCTGATTGGGATATAATACCGGTAAGGAGCCGGGCTGGATATCAAAACAGGACCTGTACACTTTCCCCTTTTTGCGGCTACTGTCCCGTACTTCCCGGTCCGGACGGTGTTCATACAAAGTAAAATCAATAGGATGTCCCAATGTATCCGTCATATAGTTCCAGTAATGAGCCGCATACATTTTATCCGGATTTTGCACGATCAGATCAATCCCACACGGAATACCCACCGACCGCATCACATACAAAACAAAGTCACAATATTCGAGACAGCCTCCCAACCGGTAATTGAATAATGTGAAGGCACCCACATGAGGTAAATTGAGTTCGACCGTGAATATCCACTCTTCCCGGACCAGATAGTCATACAACGCCTGGCATGCCGCTACCGGGTCGGCTCCAACCCCCAGAGAATCCAGCACGGGAGAGAAAGTGTTAAAATAGAGTTCCCGCCAGTCATCCGGTGTTTCATCCGCTACCCTGTACGGCAAGATCTCCCGGCAGAACAGGTCAAAAGAGATATGTTGTTTCCAGGGTGCTTTCTCCCAGGCCTTAAAAGCATATTCAATGTTATTGATGAGATAATCCGCGGAGATAGTTTCAATATCCTTTTTCTTTTGAAGATCCAGAACCAGGTGGATCCCCAGTTGCTCCTTTAATAAAGAAATAGCTTCCGCTATATATATTTTTTTCTCCTTTACCGTAGGATAAATATTGTTTTTCAGGAAATCCAGTTTCTCACTCTCATAATAACTATAATACGGCATGTTTTCTATCAGGAACACAGCCGCTTTTAGTTTCAGGCTATCCTCCGGCCGCCGGCTATACCGGTTCAGCACCTGTTGCAATTCGCCCCGGTTCTCCCCTGCCGCTTTCAATGCTCGCTCCAACGGCGGTTCCTGCATGCATGCGACCAACATACAGACAAAAAGTAAAAAAATAGACCCTTGTTTTTTCATAAAAATACTCAATACGATTCTTACTCACAAATAAAAAAAACGTTCCGCACCAGATGAATGACAAGCGGGAACCCTGTTGTTTTTGCAAAAATAAATATAAAATATATTCAGCCGGAAAAATATAAAACAAAAAAACCTTATATCTTATATCTCAGAAAATAATCCTCATATTCATTGTTATGTCCTATAATA
This sequence comes from Tannerellaceae bacterium, assembly GCA_021201565.1. Taxonomy (GTDB): domain Bacteria; phylum Bacteroidota; class Bacteroidia; order Bacteroidales; family Tannerellaceae; genus UBA4116. The sequence goes on along the minus strand of JAJQES010000445.1, from coordinate 711 downwards.
AAACCATTTTCTTCATCTATTTCAAAAAGATAAGGGACAATATCAAATGTGTATCTGATTACCGGGTTCCAGTGAAAATCATACACCTCTAAGGAAGTCTTATCCTGATTCAAATTATTTGTTTCCGCATGTAACGCATATACATACTTTTTACCGGCAACAATTCTTATATAATGATGGATATTTGCCTCGAAATCACCCACTACGATATATTGCGGTTTATAATCCCCTACAATTTTTGTCTTTAGTTTCATTGTTTCCAAATCATAGATATCTATCTCTTTTTTATATACATACGCATATAAGATCAGGGAGTCATTTGCCGCTATAACTCCTCTGTTAGAATAGAAAAAAGATTCGGGATGATTATCTTTTTTTAGTTGTATCTCTCCGATATATTCATTCTGTATAAGATCATATTTTTTTATGGAAAACTCACTGGGTATAGCACTATATACTAACAATGAATCCCGAATAATATGCATTTGATTAAAAGATTCCCGTAGAGTAAGGGTAAACTCTCTTTCATAATTGACATCTCCATACTCAGAAACTATATATTTCTTTATATTTAAAGGAGTATATCCCCAGATATAAAGACTATTCTTCGCGGAAGTTTGGCAAAACATCGGAAAAGATTGAAAGTCCTCACTCCCCTGACCTTTTATACCTTCACTTCTATAATGTGTTAAATCCGGTAAATTATAAAAA
>JAJQES010000022.1 GCA_021201565.1 Tannerellaceae bacterium | reverse complement strand
ATATATGGAAAAGCACTATTTATGGGTATTTCATAACAAAAAGTCCTTTAAAAAGGGACAGTTCTGGTCTTTTCTCCTCTTGTTTCTGGTACTTAGTTCTTATAGAACTAAAGCATAATTATTAAAAATATTTCATTAGTAACCATCTTATACATACAATATTATCTGCGGATTTACAAAACGGATAACGAGAAGGATCCCCTCTAATCACGTCTGCAGGCAACAAAGTCCTTACGGATGTGAGATTTTTTTGCTTGTTCATAACATTCATAATTTAGTAGTATTAGTGAAAACATAATCCGGTAACAAAAATAAAAATTGTTATATAAAAGTATATCTTAACATTCTTCATAAAGGGAGATAAATACATAAAAAGGGAAGAATTATAGTTCAAAAAAGATAAATTATAATTCCTCCCCGCTCCCACAGGAACTTTTCCAAAAAGTTATCTTCCCTCTTTTAAGATTTGATTTATCTTTGTAGGGATTAAAAAACGATATATGGAACAAGCATTTCACACGTTGATCGGACGTGTTCTAAATATTCCGGCCGGACAGGTGGAACGTACAACCGGATTGTTGAAAGAAGGAGCCACTATTCCTTTTATCAGCCGGTACCGGAAAGAGGTCACAGGCGGACTCGACGAAGTGGCCATCAGCCAGATAAAAGACCAGTTGGATAAATTCACAGAGTTAGCCAAACGAAAAGAGACCATCATTTCTTCCATTGAGGAACAAGGGAAATTAACGGCTGAACTGAAAAAAAGAATTGAAGACTCCTGGGATAGTACCGAACTGGAAGACCTTTATCTGCCTTACAAACCCAAACGGGTAACCAAAGCAGAGATCGCCCGGAAAAAAGGTCTTGAACCCCTGGCTCATATTATCCTGTTACAACAGGAACGTGACCTGTCATTGCGTGCTGAAGCGTTCCTGAATGAAGAGGTAGAATCCGTGCAGGCAGCTTTGCAGGGAGCGCGGGATATTGTCGCCGAATGGGTCAATGAAAATGAGGAAGCACGGAATACAGTCCGTAACTCCTTCCAATATACAGCCACCATCTCCTCCAAAGTTGTAAAAGGCAAAGAAGAGGAAGGGGCAAAATACAGGGATTATTTTGAGTTCAGTGAACCCCTGAAACGATGCAGCTCCCATCGCCTGTTGGCTTTGCGACGGGGAGAGGCAGAAGGAATCCTGCGGGTTTCTATTTCACCGGACACAGAAAACTGCCTGGACCGTTTAAAACGCAGGTTTGTCAAAGGCCGGAACGAAACCGCTCAACAGATGGAAACAGCTATTGAGGATTCATTCAAACGGTTATTGAAACCCTCTATTGAAACTGAATTTGCCCATGTAAGCAAGACCAGAGCAGATGAAGAAGCGATCCGCGTATTTGCTGAGAACCTACGCCAGCTGTTACTGGCGGCTCCGTTAGGGCAAAAACGGGTATTAGGAATAGATCCCGGTTACCGGACCGGATGTAAAATCGTTTGTTTAGACGCACAGGGGAACCTGCTGCACAACGAAACGATTTACCCGCATCCGCCCCAGAATGAAAAAAGCAAAGCAGCCGGCAAGATAAGCCAGCTGGTCTCCACCTACGATATCCAGGCGATTGCCATTGGCAACGGAACAGCCAGCCGGGAGACGGAACAGTTTATTACCAATATCCGTTACGACAGGAAAGTACAGATATTTGTCGTAAGTGAAAACGGCGCCTCTATCTATTCAGCCTCTAAAATTGCCCGCGAAGAATTCCCGGAGTACGATGTAACCGTACGGGGAGCTGTAAGCATCGGGCGACGGTTGATGGATCCATTAGCCGAATTGGTAAAGATCGATCCTAAAAGCATTGGTGTCGGACAATACCAACATGACGTAGACCAGTCTGCCCTGAAAAAAAGTCTGGACCAGACCGTTGAAAGTTGCGTAAACCTGGTAGGCGTGAATGTCAATACCGCCAGCAAACACCTGCTTACCTATATTTCCGGTTTAGGACCGGTACTGGCCCAAAACATCGTTAACTACCGGAAAGAGAACGGCCCGTTTTCTACCCGCAAAGAATTAATGAAAGTTCCCCGGATGGGCGAAAAAGCATTTGAACAATCCGCCGGCTTCTTACGTATCCAGGGAGGAAAAAACCCATTAGATAATTCAGCCGTTCACCCGGAAAGTTACCCCGTAGTAGAAAAAATGGCAAACGATCTGGGATGTACAGTAGAGGAACTGATCAAAGACAAAGAACTCAGGAAAAAACTGGAGTTAAAAAACTACCTTACTGATAAAACCGGTATGCCTACCCTGATGGATATTATGCAGGAACTGGATAAACCCGGACGTGATCCCCGGCAGGCCATTCAGGTTTTCTCCTTCGATCCGTCTATAAAAACAATAGAAGACCTGAAGGAAGGACAAATCCTTCCGGGTATTGTAACCAACATTACCAATTTTGGATGCTTTGTAGATATAGGTATTAAAGAAAATGGGCTGGTGCATGTTTCCGAACTGGCCGACCGCTTTATCAGCGATCCTTCCCAGGTGGTCTCCATCCATCAGCACGTAAAAGTAAAAGTCCTGAGCGTAGACCTCTCCCGTAAACGGGTCCAGTTATCTATGAAAAATATGACAGAATGAAAATAAACAAAACCAATGCCGCCCGGTTGCTGGACAAAGCGAAGATCCCGTATCAGCTGATCCCGTATGAGGTCGATGAGAATGACCTGAGCGCCACGCATGTGGCCGAACAACTGGGCGAACATGTAGAACAAGTTTTTAAAACGCTTATTCTGAAAGGAGATCGGACTGGTTATTTTGTCTGCCTCATTCCGGGAGCCAATGAGGTAGACCTGAAAAAAGCAGCTAAAATCTCCGGAAATAAAAGTGCGGAAATGATCCCCATGAAAGAGTTGCTGCCGCTGACCGGATATATCCGGGGAGGCTGTTCCCCTATCGGCATGAAAAAACCTTTCCCAACCTATATCCATCACACAGCAACAGACTTTAAAGAGATCTATATCAGCGCCGGCCAGCGCGGACTGCAATTATTACTGGATCCGGACGAACTGGTCCGTTTTGTCCGGGGTGAAACAGGAGACTTAATTGTCCAGGCTGCTTCTTCATAAACAAAGAAAGCACAGTCAGCCAATATGGCTATTTTTCAGCCATTTACAATTTCATGAAGCAATACTGACGTAATCAAAAACCACCATTGTGAAGTTCGTGAAGTAGTCTGTTTCCTGGCAGGTCTCCGGACTTTCTTTATTTTTGTTACAGTAAATAAAAATCTCATCAGTATGAAAAAGGTAATATTAACAGTCACATTATTCCTGTCCTTTATTTTTACCAGCTGTCAAAACAACTCTTCCCCGGAGACAGACCCGGTAATGTTTATGACCATCTCCGGACCGGACCTGATCGCTCCGGATGGAAGTAAATTCTTTATTAAGGGGACCAATCTGGGAAACTGGCTGAATCCGGAAGGATACATGTTCAGATTTTCTAAAACCAACTCACCGGGACGGATTAATCAAATGTTATGCGAACTGGTTGGGCCTGATTTTACGAATGAATTCTGGCATGCGTTTAAAGAAAACTATATTACAAAAGAAGACCTCCGCTTTATCGCCTCCACAGGTGCCAACACCGTCCGTTTACCTTTCCATTATAAACTCTTTACCGACGAGGATTATATGGGATTAACAGCAAACCAGGATGGGTTTGCCCGGATAGATAGTGTGGTAAACTGGTGCCGTGAAACCGGGTTATACCTGATCCTGGACATGCACGATGCACCGGGAGGCCAAACCGGTGATAATATTGACGACAGCTACGGATATCCCTGGTTACTGGAAAGCGAACCCAGCCAGCAACTCTTCTGTGATATCTGGAAAAAGATTGCAGCTTATTACAAAAATGAACCTGTTATTCTGGGCTATGAACTGGTGAATGAACCGATAGCACCCTATTTCGACAATATGGAAGAATTGAATTCCAAACTGGAGCCTCTTTATAAACGTGCTACGGCTGCCATCCGGGAAGTTGACCAAAACCACATTGTTATATTAGGAGGACCTCAGTGGAACGGCAACTTCAAACCATTCTCAGACTGGACCTTTGATGATAAAATCATGTACACCTGCCACCGGTACGGAGGAGATCCTACCCCGGAAGCCATTACAGAATTTATTGAGTTCCGTAACCGGACTAACCTGCCGATGTTTATGGGAGAAATCGGACACAACACTTACGAATGGATGGCAACCTTCTGCGAGACCATGGCGGCAAACAATATCGGATGGACTTTCTGGCCTTACAAAAAAATAGACGGATCCTGCATAGCCGGCATCCCGGCTCCGGAAAACTGGCAAACCGTTGTAGACTTCTCCGAAAGTCCCCGTGGAACTTATAAAGAGATCCGCGATGCTGTCCCGGACCGGGAAATAGCAAGGAAAGCATTAATGGACTTCGTAAAAAACAGCCGGATCGAAAACTGTACTATTGATATAAACTATCTGGAAGCAATGCAATTAGCTCCTATCCATTATACACAACCTTAATTACATCCATCTATAAAACAACAATCCCTCTCTGCTATTTAAATAGCAGAGAGGGATTGTTTGTTTTTGTCTCCGGGGTGTCACAGCCTTGACACCGGGGTGACACGGCTGTGTCATGCGCTTGTCATTCCAGTGTCATGCCTGTGTCACTACGTTGCCGGGGCTGAGGCAGGGTACTGTCACGGAATGATCCCTCAAAAGCTACGTAACGTATAGATTTTTCCTTCGCTTTCCAGAATCAGTGTCTTACGACTTAACTTAACAATCCGGAACTCCCGCACCAGATCCTCCCAGTCTGTATAGAGGATAAAGTCCCGGGGATTTTTTTCCAGATCACTCGGCTCCGCAAACTCCAGTTCCATCACGTCGTCACTGAGCATCGTCCGGAATCCGGACGCCTGCCGGTAAGAATCAGTGGCCGGTCTGTAAAACTGGTAAGAAAAAAGTGTCGATTGGAAATTATAAAATATCGTATCTACATTATAATTAATTCCCTCCGCAGACTCAATTTGTTGCATCTGCCATTTCCCCTCCAGCTTATACTGTGTTTTATCGCAGCTACTAAGAGCAAACAACAACAGGCATATACATAGTATATTTTTCATATTCCGTATCTTTCTTTGTACTCATCCTGGAGATTACCTTAAAATCCACTCTCCATTCAGGATTGCAAAGGTAAATAATAAAAGGTTTTTGACAGAATTATTTGTCATTAAAATAATTATTGTACTTTTGTATTATAAATATTGACAAATATGAATTTTAGTTCTCTGCATCATCATCTGCATCATTACAACGGACAGTAGTTCGGTGGGCTGTGTGGTATGTAGAATACTAAGAATAAAGATATAGAAGGCTTGCCGTATACGGTGAGCCTTATTTGTTACAAAAAAAACAGGCCCCACCCGGCCTCCAAAAATAAAATAAATATGTTACGAATCGCAGTACAGTCCAAAGGTCGTTTACACGATGAAACGATGATGCTACTTGAAGAAGCAGGTATTAAACTAAACAGAGGAAAACGCACCCTTCTTATTCCGGCAAAAGATTTTCCGGTAGAAGTTCTTTTCCTACGGGATGATGACATTCCTCAATCCGTTGCCAATGGAGTAGCCGACATAGGTGTGGTAGGTGAAAACGAATATATGGAAAAAGGAGGAGAGGCAACGATCGTAAAACGGCTCGGATTCAGTAAATGCCGCCTTTCACTGGCTATTCCTAAAGACGAAGAGTATCCGGGGATAGAGTGGTTTGAAGGTAAAACGATTGCCTCCTCCTATCCGGAAATCTTAAAGAACTATCTGAAAGAAAAAAACGTACATGCTGAGTTACACGTAATCTGTGGTTCTGTCGAAATAGCTCCGGGAATCGGACTGGCTGACGCCATCTTCGATATTGTCAGTTCGGGAAGTACACTGGTTAGTAACCGTCTGAAAGAGGTTGAAGTTATTATGCAAAGTGAAGCCCTGCTGATCGGTAACAAAAAACTTACAGAAGAGAAACAAGCCATTCTGGATGAATTGCTGTTCCGGTTTGCGGCGATCAAAGCAGCCGAAGGGAAAAAATATGTATTGCTTAATGCACCCAAAGAGAGCCTACCGGAAATCATCAACATGTTACCCGGGATGAAAAGCCCCACAGTAACCCCACTCGCCGAAGAAGGATGGGTATCTGTACAATCAGTAATCGCAGAAAAACATTTCTGGGAAATCATTGGCAAATTAAAAACATTAGGAGCAGAAGGTATCCTGATTATCCCCATTGAAAAAATGATCTCATGATCCACTCTGTTACGCTATCCGTTAGCGGAGATATCCAACTGGTTCCTCCCCGTATTCCGCAGGATGCCTCCTCCATTTTCGAGGCCCTTCATACCCACCGGGAATCTTTACGGGTCTGGTTACCCTTTGTCGATTTTACCCATTCCCTGCAGGATAGTGAAAATTATCTGTATTCCCTGAAGGACAGCGATGAGATGGTTTTCATCATTCACTACAGGAACAGGTTTGCCGGATTGGCCGGATTAAAAAATCCGGACCGGGAAAACAAAAAAGTGGAGATCGGTTACTGGCTGGTACCAACCTGTGAAGGAAAAGGTATTATGACCCGCTCCTGCCGCCGGCTTATAGAATATGCATTTGATAAGATGGATATGAACCGGATACTGATTCAGGTATACGTGGAAAACCGGAAAAGCCGCCGCATTCCGGAACGATTAGGTTTTCAGGAAGAAGGGATTGAACGGGAGGGCGAATTACTGGTTTCCGGCTTTTCGGATGTAGTAAAATATGGTCTGTTAAAACGTGAATACAATGGAAATAATTAAATATCCCCAACGAACTGATTGGGACAATCTGATAAAACGTCCCGCACTGGATGTTTCCGGTCTGTTTGATACAGTGAAAACAGTACTGGATGAAGTAAAACAGGAAGGGGATGCCGCAGTAAAGCGCTACGGTGAAAAATTCGACAAAGTGACTCTCTCCTCTCTGGTTGTTTCTGAAGAAGAGTTTGCAGAAGCTGACAATCAGATTCCGGAAGAGCTGAAAGAGGCGATTCGTACAGCGAAAGAAAATATCGAAACATTTCACGCGTCCCAGCAATTCAAAGGCGGGAAGATAGAAACTACCCCCGGTGTTACCTGCTGGCAAAAAGCAGTAGCCATCGAAAAGGTTGGCCTATATATTCCGGGAGGAACCGCTCCTCTTTTCTCTACAGTATTGATGCTGGCGGTTCCGGCACGTATCGCCGGCTGCAGGGAGATTGTACTCTGCACCCCTCCCAACCGGGAAGGGAAAGTACATCCGGCCATCCTGTTCGCTGCCCGGACAGCCGGAGTAAACAAGATCTGTAAAGCCGGAGGAATACAGGCAATCGCCGCGCTTACCTATGGCACCGAATCCATCCCGAAAGTATATAAGATCTTTGGACCCGGCAATCAATATGTAACCGCTGCCAAACAATTAGTAAGTCTACGGGAGGTCGCTATTGATATGCCGGCCGGACCATCCGAAGTACAGATCATTGCAGATGAACATGCGAATCCCGGATTTATAGCAGCTGACTTCCTTTCACAGGCTGAACATGGGGCCGATAGTCAATCTATTCTGGTCACTACGGCCGAAACACTTGTTCCACAGGTATTAGAGGCGATTGAGCATCAACTGGAGCAACTTCCCCGGAAGGAATTGACACGTAGTTCATTGGGCAACAGCCGGATCATCGTATTAAAGAATACCGATGAGGTAATTGAATTCACTAATCTGTATGCACCGGAACACCTGATCATCCAGACGGCAGATTACAGGGAGATAGCTGAAAAGATAGAAAATGCGGGTAGTGTATTTATGGGACCTTATACTCCGGAAAGTGCGGGAGACTACGCCTCCGGAACAAACCATACCTTACCTACCAACGGATATGCACGCGCTTACAGTGGTGTCAATCTCGATAGTTTTATCAAAAAGATCACGTTCCAGGAAATCACATCCGACGGTATCCGGAATCTTGGTAAAACAATAGAAATAATGGCAGCCCATGAACAACTAGATGCCCACAAAAATGCAGTAACGATACGATTAAACAATATGTAGTTAGTAGTTAGTAGTTGGTAGTTAGTAGAGAACTCGCTTTGCTCACTTTTATTTTACGGAAAGATAAATCTACTAACTACCAACTACCAACTACTAACTACTTAAACAAGAAACTATATATGAAAGCATTAAAAGACTTAGTCCGGCCTTCGATCTGGAATCTGAAGCCCTACTCTTCCGCCCGGGACGAGTTCCACGGACATGCATCGGTATTCCTGGACGCGAATGAGAATCCGTACAATGCTCCTTATAACCGTTATCCGGACCCTTTGCAATGGCAACTCAAAAAACGGCTGGGAGAACTGAAGGGAGTCGATCCGCAATCTATGTTTCTGGGAAACGGAAGTGACGAGGCGATTGACCTGGTGATCCGGGCCTTTGGTGAACCGGGGATTGATAACATTCTTTCTATTGATCCCTCGTATGGGATGTATGAGGTATGTGCAAACGTAAACAATGTGCCGTTCCGTAAAGTAAAACTGAATAAATATTTTGACCTGGAAGCAGAGGTGCTTTTAAAAGAGACCAATGAACAGACCAAGATTATTTTCCTCTGTTCACCAAACAATCCTTCCGGCAATAACCTGAACCGGAATGAGATTTATAAAATACTGGATCAGTTTACCGGAATTGTAGTCATAGATGAAGCATATATCGACTTCTCTTCTACACCCTCTTTTACCAGTGACCTGCAAAAATATCCACGGTTAATCATCCTGCAAACGTTATCAAAAGCCTGGGGAGCGGCCGGCGTACGTTTAGGAATGGCTTTTGCTTCACCGGAGATTATTAATATCCTGAACAAGATCAAATATCCCTACAATATTAACCAACTGACCCAGGAATATGTCCTGAAAATGCTGGAAGATACGCACCCGATGCATAAACAGTTGAACCGGATCCTGTCCGAACGCAACACGTTGGAATCCACCTTGCATAGAGTACCTTGTGTAATAGATATTTATCCGTCAGATGCCAATTTCCTCCTTATTAAGGTCAAAGATGCCAATGCCACCTATGAGCACCTGGTAAAAGAAGGCATCATTGTCCGGAACCGTACCAATGTGACACTATGTAATGATTGTCTCCGTCTGACCATCGGCACCCCGAAAGAAAATAATAAGTTATTGGACGCATTAAACCGGATGCCCGTATGAAAAGAGCATTATTTATAGACCGGGACGGGACATTGGTGATTGAACCGCCGGTAGATTATCAGTTGGATAGTCTGGAAAAACTTGAATTCTATCCAAAAGTATTCCGGAATCTCTATTTCATCCGGAAACAACTTGATTTTGAATTCGTAATGGTCACGAACCAGGATGGACTGGGCACCGGTTCATTTCCGGAAGATACTTTCTGGCCGGCACACAACAAAATGATGAAAGCACTGGAAGGGGAAGACATTGTTTTCGACGATATTCTTATCGACCGTTCTTTTCCCGAAGAGAATTCGCCTGACCGCAAACCCCGTACCGGAATGCTGGGAAAATATCTCTCCGGAGAGTATGACCTGGCTAACAGTTATGTGATTGGTGACCGTCTGACCGATATTGAACTGGCTAAAAACCTGGGAGCAAAAGGAATCTGGCTTCGCAATCCGGAAGGAGCAACCGAAGATCTGGCAGCATACGGAGTAGACCTGGAACCGGTCATGGTTACGGATGATTGGGACAAAATAACCGAATACCTGTTTGCCGGTGAACGTATTGCGGTAGTAGAACGGACCACCAAAGAGACGGATATTTATGTAAAAGTCAATCTGGACGGGAATGGTAAAACGGATATTCATACCGGATTAGGCTTTTTCGACCACATGCTGGACCAGATCGGAAAGCATTCCGGTATAGACCTGGCCATCCGGGTAAAAGGAGATCTGGAAGTAGACGAACACCATACGATTGAAGATACAGCCATCGCATTAGGGGAAGCTCTGCTGGAAGCGTTAGGCAATAAACGGGGTATTGAACGATATGGCTATTGCCTGCCGATGGATGATTGTTTATGTAGTGTGGCACTCGATTTCGGAGGCCGTCCCTGGCTGGTATGGGATGCGGAATTCAACCGGGAGAAGGTAGGTGATATGCCGACGGAGATGTTCCTCCATTTTTTCAAAAGCCTGAGCGACGCGGCTAAAATGAACCTCAATATCAAAGCCGAAGGAGCCAACGAACATCACAAAATAGAAGGTATCTTCAAAGCCCTGGCCCGTGCGATTAAAATGGCTATCAAACGGGATATTTATAAATATGAATTACCCAGTACAAAAGGGATGCTTTAAGCAACTGATAAT
>JAJQES010000341.1 GCA_021201565.1 Tannerellaceae bacterium | reverse complement strand
ATGGGAAGAACCGGTCACTATAGTAGTATTACCGGACCACCCTACCCCCTGCGCCATACGGACCCATACCAATACCCCCATTCCTTTCATCCTGTGGCGTCCCGGCATTCAACCGGATCCAGTCACTACCTACGATGAATTCAGTGTATTGAATGGGAAATACGGCATACTGGAAAAGGACGAACTTATTAAATTAGCAATTCAAAAATGAACTATTACAGCACAAACAAACAAGCTCCGCTGGCCTCTTTAAAAGAGGCAGTGATCAAAGGTCTGGCCGGTGATAAAGGCCTGTATATGCCCGAGCAGATCAACACATTCACTCCGGAAGAGATCGAAGGGATGAAAGAGATGTCATTCCACGAAATAGCTTACAGGGTGGCCCGGGCATTCTTCGGGGAAGACGTAGAACCGGACATCCTGAAAAAGATTGTAGAAGATACCCTTTCATTCGATACACCTGTTGTACATGTCCATGACAATATTTATAGCCTGGAACTGTTTCATGGTCCTACTCTTGCCTTCAAAGATGTAGGTGGACGATTCATGGCGCGTCTCTTAGGCTACTTTATCGAAAAAGAGGGAAAAGAGGAGGTCAATGTATTGGTCGCTACCTCCGGCGATACCGGAAGTGCAGTTGCTAACGGATTTCTCGGTGTGCCGGGAATCAACGTATATGTACTTTATCCCACAGGAAAAGTCAGTCCCATCCAGGAGTGCCAGTTTACCACATTGGGACAAAACATTACCGCGCTGGAAATTGACGGAACATTTGATGATTGCCAGGCGTTGGTTAAAGCGGCATTTATGGATGCAGACCTCAATGCCCACATGAATCTTACCTCGGCCAACTCCATCAATGTAGCCCGTTTTCTACCGCAATCCTTCTATTATTTCTATGCGTATGCGCAACTGGCCGCACAGGGAAAAGCAGACGAACTGATCTTTTGTGTACCCAGCGGCAATTTCGGTAATATTACAGCCGGACTGTTCGGCTATTGGATGGGATTACCGGTCAAACGGTTCATCGCGGCCAATAACCGCAACGATATCTTCCTGGAATACCTGCAAACCGGCCAGTACAATCCCAGGCCTTCTGTCGCTACGATTGCGAACGCCATGGATGTCGGTGATCCGAGTAACTTCGCCCGTATTCTGGACCTGTTCAGTCAAAAAGGAGGAGATACATACGGGAATATCAAAGAACTGATCTCCGGCTACCGGTATACAGATGAGCAGATCGCAGATACGATGCGTTACGTATATACTACTTACGGATACCTGCTGGATCCTCATGGAGCCTGTGGTTACCAGGCATTAACTGATAGCGGACTGGCACCTGAAGAAACAGGCGTATTTCTCGAAACGGCCCATCCGGCTAAATTCAAAGATACGGTAGATACCATCTTAGACACCGACATCACCATCCCGGAAAAACTACGGGCATTTATGCAAGGCACCAAACAAAGCTTTCCGCTCTCAAAAGAATTCGGAGAGTTCAAAACATACCTCTTAAGCCGGTAAGAAAAGCACACATGTCCGGAAGATTTTTTGGCTGATTTATTTATGAATGGGAATACAGGGGACACAGCTTCCACAAAGGACACAGAGTTACACAGAGGAATTATAATTAAAATTCTGCGTAAGTTTGCGTCCTCTGTGGAATCTGCGTTCCCTTTAGCATATAGATAAACAGCCCCTCTAACCTATTCCTATTCTTCCGGTATTCATTCATCCGCATCCTTTGGGGAACTTAACATCCTTTTTTTCATAGTCTCATTTATTTTCTCTTTATTTGTAAGACGAACTTAGGAGCACAACACGGACCAGGGATAATAAATGCCGTATAGCAACAACATACAGGAAATTGATATACTTTACAGGACCTATGTACAGGATCTTTTCGCCTATGCGTCCTATCTGGGATTTGAACGGGAGACCTCTAAAGATGCCATACAGGATATATTTTATAAACTCTGTATGGATACCCAATCAATTTCCCGAATAAACAACAAACGTTTCTATCTGCTGCGGGCCCTCAAAAACCGGTTACTGGATATTTATAAACAAACCCGGGAAACAGCCACTTTACCGGAAGATGAAAACGGAACCCTCCTTCCCTTTACGATCCAGGTAACCGTAGAAGATGAACTGATCCGGGAAGAGGATAGAGAACTGATCCGGACCCGGATCGGTCAGATGCTCCAACAATTGACAGACCGGCAACGGGAGATCATCTACCTCCGGTATACCCAGGAATTGAGTTATGAAGAGATAGCCCAACTTATGGACATCACCGTTCCCGCCACCCGCAAGCTCTGCCACAAAGCCATCACCCGCCTCCGGGAATACCCCCATCTCCTGTTCCTCTTACTTACAACAGGAGTCATTTAAAAAGACTCCCTCACTTTTTCAAAAAAATCCGCAAAAGAAGGGTATAAAAAAGAATGGTTGTCGTCTTTTATATAGAGACAGCACAAAACAGGCTGGCCATGCATTTTAATACCATGAATATGTCAGAAAAAAAATATACGGATTTTCTGCAGGACACGCAATTCATCCTATGGCGTCTGACCCGCGACAGCGAGTGGGATAGTTATTGGGAAAAGTACCTGGAAGAACATCCCACAGACGCTTCTGAATTGCAAAAAGCCATTGATCATTTCTCTTCCGTCCGGTTCCGTACTGAAAAACTTCCGGCAAATGAGGTAGAACAATTACTGGCACACATTCATCAACGTACTTCACAGGCCGGAAAAAAATATTCCCTCCGCCGGCGGCTTACAACCATGGTGGCGGCTGCCTGTGTCATCCTGCTGGCCGGCACCGGATTTTACTTCCTGCAATCCGGCACACCAGACGAATTGCCTTTCCGGGCGGATCTGATTGTGGGCGAAAACCTGGAAGAAAAAGAAATTTACCTGATCACGGAAACTCAAACGGCTGCCTTTCCAGGAGACATCCACATTGAACTGGATAGAGACGGTTCGGCCACTGTCCGGGAATTAAACGGGAACAATCCTCAATCTCTTTCCACCGCAAAGGTCCAAATGAATAAACTGGTTGTCCCGTATGGCAAACAATCCCAACTCACGCTGCCGGATGGAACCAACGTATGGATCAACTCCGGATCTGTACTGGAGTTTCCCTCCTCCTTCGAGGGGAACAACCGGATGATCAACATGATGGGAGAAATTTATATAGAGGTAGCTAAAGATAAAAAGCCCTTCCTGGTACAGACTCCCGACTTTTCCGTACAGGTGTATGGAACCAGCTTCAATATATCCGCTTATAAAGATAACGCAAGCCAGTCGGTCGTTCTTGTGGAAGGTAGTGTGGGCATCACGGCTACCGGCCGGGAAGAAACCCGCATGAGTCCCAGCGAAATGGTGACACTGGCCGGAAATGAATGGAGTAAAACCCTGGTAGATGTCTCCCGTTACATTAGCTGGAAAGAAGGATACCTGATCCTGGAGGACACTCCGATCACTGAAGTGCTCAAACAGGTAGAACGTTTTTACAATCTCACATTCGATATCCATGATAGCGCAAACCTCCGGGAAAGAACATGCAATGGAAAGCTCTATTTGTCCAATGACCTGGATAACGTGATGACTACCATTTCCCTGCTGTCATCCACGCGGTATGTAAGGGACGGGAAAAAAATATATATCGATATGAATCCTTAAAAACAGAGATGCCTATGAAACAGAGATAAGAGGCTGGAAAAAAGATCAGGCGATACTGCGAATACCGCCTGACCGGAAAAATAAATTCATTACTTATACCAAGTAATTAATCATTCAAATCGTACAAATATAAGTAACATTTTAATCTAATACAATATGTTTAACAGAACGATTTAAGCACAAAATATCAATAAACAGGAGATTGTGAAACAAAGATAACAGAGATAACCTGCTGCGAACAGGCTTTATCCTGTAGGATTGTCAACTTATACCATGTATTAATCATTTAAATCAATTATTGTATGAATTACTTTTTACCAAAAGTATGGACACCTCCATGCTCTAAACATTTAATTCGTAAAATGAAAGCATCCATTCTATTCCTGATGCTGGGAATATGCACAGTGAGCGCAGGTCATTTATCCTCTCAGGAATCCAGGCTCTCCCTCCATCTCTCTGATCTGTCCATCCGGCAGATCATTAACGAGATCGAAAAGAGTAGTGAGTATGTGTTTGTTCTTTCCGATAATGTCGAAAAAGAGATTGAAAGAAAAATCTCTCTGCAAAGCAGTGAAGAAGAACTGAACGATATACTGGACAAAATGTTTGAGGGAACCCGTTTGACTTACAAAATACTGGATAAACAGGTGGTGATCTATCGCGACCAGAATAAAAAAGTAGCGTCCATTGACCGACCGGCCACTCTCCCGGCCACCCGGCAGGCAACTAAAAAGAAAGTGACCGGAGTCGTCTCCGACAAAGAGGGAGAACCGGTCATTGGTGCCAGTGTACTGGTTACCGGAACAATCATCGGAACAGTCACCGATTTTGATGGGAATTTCTCCCTCGAAGTACCTGATAATGCCACCTTACAAATCTCTTATATCGGTTACAAAACGATAGAAGTGAATCCACAGGGAAAAGAAATTGTCATTGTTACCCTTGAGGAAAACACCGAACTGCTGGGGGATGTGATCGTCATTGGATACGGACGCGTAAAAAAGAGTGACGCGACCGGTTCGGTCCTGGCTATCAAACCCGACGATATCAACAAAGGAAACCAGGTAACCGCCCAACAGGCCTTACAGGGAAAAGCAGCCGGAGTACTGGTGACCAGTAAAGGCGGACAGCCGGGAGAAGGAGCCACCATCCGGATCCGCGGAGGCTCTTCTTTATCAGCCAGCAATGACCCGCTCATCGTTATTGACGGAATTGCCATTGACAACAGTGAGATCCGGGGAGCCGGTAACGTATTGGGTAGCCTCAACCCAAATGATATTGAATCCTTTACCATTCTGAAAGATGCTTCTTCTACAGCTATTTACGGTTCAAGGGCCTCCAACGGGGTGATTATTATTACCACTAAAAAAGGTGCATTGGGCTCCAAACGTCCTTCGGTCAATTACAGCAATAACTTCTCTGTAAGCTACAACCCGAAATATATGGATGTTCTGACGGCAGATGAATTCCGTAGTTTTATGCATGACGAGTACAGAGATAAATACGGAGAGGATACCAGCATTATTGATGAATTGGGTACCGCCAGTACTAACTGGCAAAAAGAGATTTTCCGGACTGCTTTCAGCCACGAACACAATCTCAGTGTAACAGGAGCAACAGATTTTCTTCCTTATCGTGTGTCCCTGGGATATACTCATCAGGAAGGAATTATCAAAAAGAACAACTACGAACGTTTTACGGCCGGCGTAGCCCTTACTCCCCAGTTCTTTAGCAACCACCTATCATTGAATGTCAACCTGAAAGGTAGCCACGAAAACAATGATTTCGTAGAGAGCCCGATCGGGTCTGCCATCGGATTTGATCCTACCCGGCCGGTATATTCTGATGAATCCGAATATGGAAGCGGCTACTTTATCTGGCGAGACAAAGCCGGACAACCTATCGGTACTGCCGCAACCAATCCGGTAGCCATGCTCGAACTGCGGGATGACAATTCCAAAGTGAACCGTTTGTTCGGAAACCTGCAGGGCGATTATAAAATTCATGGATGGGAAGATATGCGCCTGAATGTAAATTACGGTTTCGATATCCTCGAATCCAAAGGACATATCCACATTCCCGATAATAGCCCCCAGTCATGGACCGCTTACAGTACGGACGGAACCGGTATCAACCGCGACTATATCCAAAAAAAGAAAAATACCCAACTCGATATGTATGCCAATTATGTCAAAGAAACTGGTATACACACGTTTGATGTGATGGGAGGCTACTCCTGGCAACATTTCTGGCAGAGTTATGATAACAAACAATTCGACCTGACCGGCGGGAAAGTCTACGACGATTATGTTCGTAAATCAGAATATTACCTCATTTCTTTCTTCGGACGTGTTAATTATACCATCAACAATAAATACCTGTTTACAGCTACCATACGTGATGACGGCTCTTCCCGTTTCTCCAAAGACAACCGCTGGGGGCTTTTCCCGTCAGCCGCTTTTGCCTGGAAGATCAACGAAGAGAACTTTCTGAAAACTGTACCGGCCCTCTCTGACCTGAAAGTACGTCTGAGCTATGGGAAAACCGGCCAGCAGGATATCGGCGGGAATTACGACTGGCAACCTACATATACTTTCAGCCAGCCCAATGCGGACTATCAGTTAGGAGATAAATTCTATACCACCATCCGTCCGGACGGATACGATTCAGACCTGAAATGGGAAACGACTTCTACCTATAACATCGGTGTGGATTACGGCTTCCTGAACGGGCGCATTTATGGTAGTATCGACGGATATATCCGCAAAACCGATGACCTGCTCAATAAAGTAGCCGTACCCATCGGTTCTAACCTGACCAACATGGTTACAACCAATATCGGATCCATGGATAACAAAGGGATTGAGTTCAATATAAATGCTGTTCCTATTCAGAAAAAAGATCTGACATGGGATGTGAACTTTAACCTTACCTGGAACAAAACAAAGATTACCAAGCTTACCTTAGTGGACAACGGCGATTACGGAGTACCCGTCGGTAGTATTTCCGGAGGAATCAGCTCTACCGCCCAGATCCATACCGTTGGGTATGCCCCTTATACCTTCTACCTGCAACAACAGATATATGACGATCACGGTAATCCCATCGAAGGAGAATATGAAAACAACGGAGAATTTATGAAAAGTAAAAAGCCGGCTCCGGATGTGTTTTTCGGACTCTCTTCCAAAGTAAATTACAAGAACTGGACATTCGGGTTCAACTCACATGCGAACCTGGGAAATTATGTCTTCAATAACATCCGTTCCAACCAGCAGATCGTAAATATTTACAATGGGAACACCTATGGAAATATTTTGCGTTTCACACGGGACCACGGATTCCAGAACAATCAGCGCTGGTCAGACTATTTCCTCTACAATGCCTCGTTTTTCAAACTGGATAATATCTCAGTGGGATATAACTTCCATACGTTAGGAAAATCAGCTGTCTCCATGAGGGTAACCGCTTCTGTGGAAAATGTCTTCACCATCACCGGATACGAAGGACTCGACCCGGAAATCGAAAGCGGAATCGACCGGAATCTCTATTCACGTCCACGGACCTTTATGGTTGGGTTTAATTTTAATTTCTAAAATCAAGAAACATGAAAGCAATACATAAAATTATAGGTTCATTTTTACTGGTTGGATTGTTATCCTCCTGTTTAGGAGATCTGGATACTCTCCCATTAGATGATAGTATGACTGTCGCCGAACAGGTATATCAGGACAAAGCCAACTACAAAGGTGTTTTAGCAAAATGTTACGCTGTACTGGCCATCACAGGCCAGCAGGGACCCGGGGGACAATCCGATGTAGTGAATGGTTCCGAATCCTACAGCTCCTATATCCGTGCCTTTTTCTATCTGCAAAGCGTAAGTACAGACGAAGCTCTTTCCACCTCCACGTCTAACGGAATGCAGGATCTGGTTACGAATACCTGGACCCCGCAGACAGAGATTATTTTCGCGGCCTATGGCCGTATCTACCAGGCCATAGGATATTGTAATGAATTCCTGCGGCAGTCCACTCCGGAAAAACTGGCAGACAGAGGCCAGGATGGCGACGCAGCCTTCGTTGCGGAAATTGAAGATTTCAGGAATGAAGCCCGGTTTATCCGTGCCTACTGCTATTGGGTGATCTGTGATGTCTGGGGTTCAGGTCCTTTCTTTACCGATGCCGATCCCATCAGTGGTAAATTCCTGCCTCCGCAAAAATCCCGGAAAGAGATCTTTGACTATGTAGAAAGTGAACTGAAAGAGCTGGAAACGAAACTGATGGAACCCAAAGCCAACGAATATGCAAGGGTAGACAAAGTATCGGCCTGGTTCCTCTTGTCCCGTCTTTACCTGAACGCAGAGATCTATACCGGTACCGCCCGATGGAGTGACTGTCTGACCTATGCTGAGAAAGTCATTGCCTCTCCGTATGTACTGGCTGACAAATTCCTCTACAACTTCCTGGCGGATAACCATACCTCTCCGGAAATCATCTGGGCACTCAACTTCGACGGTGAACGGTCTAAATCCAATGGGGGCACTGTGTTCCTCGTACGCTGCCAGGGAGACGGCAGAATGTTTGAACACATTGATCTGGGCGTATCCGACGGCTGGGCAAACATCCGCCTGCGCGAAGAATATGCCGGCAAATTTGACCCGGCGGACAGAGAGTTTGATCCGGCAGATCCCGCGGGAAATAACAAAAAGGATAAACGGTCTCTTTT
This sequence comes from Tannerellaceae bacterium, assembly GCA_021201565.1. Classification (GTDB taxonomy): domain Bacteria; phylum Bacteroidota; class Bacteroidia; order Bacteroidales; family Tannerellaceae; genus UBA4116. The sequence continues at coordinate 2,062 of JAJQES010000341.1, read as the reverse complement.
CTTTACAGTAGGGTTGACACAGGAGATCCCTACCCTCTCCTCCAGTTCTACCGCCGGCTATCAGTTAACAAAATGGCGAAACGTAACCAAAGACGGCACACCCGGAAAAGATGGAGCCAACGTAGATACAGATTATCCGGTATTCCGTACGGCTGATGCCTATCTGATGGCTGCCGAAGCCATCCTCCGGGGAGGAGGCGGCAGTCCGGCCAAAGCACTGGAATACCTGAACATCATACGGGACCGTGCGTATGAAAGCGGTAGTTTCGGACCCAACCCACGCCATCCGTTAACAGAGGGTGAAATGACACTTGACTATATACTGGACGAACGGGCCCGGGAACTGGCCTGGGAATTGATACGCCGTACAGACCTGATCCGGTTCGGACGTTACACAGGCGGAGAAAACTTTACCTGGCGGGGAGGAGTTGCCACCGGGAAACAGATTGACCAAAAGTATAATCTGTTCCCACTGCCGGTAGCGGATGTAACAGCCAATCCGAACCTGACTCAGAACCCGGATTTTCAGAACTAACAGATCACATTAAACTATTTTTTATATGAGACACATCTATTTATTTATTATTCTCGCTGCTCTGTCGCTGGAGACGGTTTTTTCACAAACCACCCGGGAAGAGGTCTATGCAACACCGGAAAAGACCGGAGGAGTTCACTATGCCTATCCGTCACAGGACATCGGGCCACAAACTCCTGCCCCAAAAGGATATAAACCTTTTTATATTACGCATTTCGGACGGCACGGATCACGGTACCTGATCAGCGACAATGACTATAAAGAGATCCTCGACCTCTTTGAAGATGCCTGTAAAAACAACGCATTGACTCCATTAGGAAATGAGGTCTATGGAAGATTAACACAGGTGTGGGAAGAAGCCGAAGGCCGGGGCGGCGATCTCTCCCCTCTCGGTGTCCGTGAACACCGGGGAATTGCAGAACGGATGTATAAAAATTTCCCTGACGTATTCGTAGAAAACGGTGCAATCTCAGCCCGTTCCACCATGGTCGTACGGTGTGTATTAAGTATGGATGCATTCTGCGAACGGTTGAAGGAGTTAAACCCGTCTTTACAGATGGACCGGATCGCCAGTGAGAAATATGCACGGGTACTCAATTACCATACTCCGGAAGCGATCGCTTTCCGTACCGACAAAGAGAACCTGTGGCGGGAGAGCTACCGCAAGTTTGAAGAAAAACGGGTAAATCCGGACCGGCTCATCCCGACCCTGTTTGCAGACAAAGGATACATCGAACAGAAGGTAAATCCGGGCAAAGTGATGTGGGCCCTGTTCAATATTGCCGGCAACACACAGAACATCGAAACCGGTGTTACCTTCTATGACCTGTTTGAGAACGAAGAGCTGTTCGCCCTGTGGGAATGCGGTAACTACCGTAACTATGTACAATACGGAAATGCTGCTATCAATAAAGGAGTCATTATGGGTAATCCCAAACCGGTCCTGAAAGAGATCCTCGAAAAAGCCAACCAGGCAATCGACGGCACCGGAAACAGAGCCGATCTCCGTTTTGCCCACGACGGAAACATCCTGCCGTTAAGTATGCTCCTGCATCTGGAAGGTTGCTACAACAGTGAAGCCAACCCGGACAACTATTACAAAGCATTCAGCAATTTTAAAATCTCCCCGATGGGTTCCAACATACAGCTGATCTTTTTCCGCAAAAAAGGATCCGGCGACATCCTGGTAAAGTTCCTTCATAATGAAAATGAAACATCCATCCCCGTAGAGACGGATAGTTATCCTTACTACCATTGGAAAGATGTGGAAACCTTTTACCAGGGTTTACTAAATAACTAAACACATTTTCAACAACCCGGCAGACAACCTCCCTGCCGGGTTTCTTTCTGCAAGTCCTGAAAAGACTTGAATATGGTTTTTGGTCGAAGGGGATCTCCGGATCCCCGCCTGTAGAGTATGAGGATCTGAGATCCGGTTGATAAACTATCAGCTTTATAATTTTCAGGGATTGGGGGGATTCCGGATCGGGAGATCCTTATATTCATTAGTCGGGGATCGGGAGATCC
>JAJQES010000054.1 GCA_021201565.1 Tannerellaceae bacterium | reverse complement strand
GCTCTATTTTATCCAGTCCTTTTTTCTCTTTAGGTTCTTTTTTGGCACGAGGCTTCCGGGGTTTCTTTTCGCCTGCTTCTCCGCTTTCTTTCTTTGATTTTTTCGTCTTTTTGGCAGGCTCTTCCCGGGGAGTTTCTTCGATGGTAATACTCCGGTAATTCTGATCCGAAAGGACATGCACTACAATCTCCTGTACCAATTGTTTTAATTCTTCCAGAAATGTACGTGCTTCATAGGTTCCCTTTTCAATCTGGCGTAGTTTCTTTTCCCACAATCCGGTCAGTTCGGCACTCTTCAGCAGTTCATGTTTAATGGTATGGATCAGTTCGGAACCGGTTGCCGTCGGGAACAGATTTTTTTTCTCCTTCCGGATGTAGTTCCGTTTAAAGAGCGTTTCTATGATCGCTGCCCGGGTAGAGGGCCGTCCGATACCATTCTCTTTGAGAGCATCCCGGAGTTCGTCATTGTCAACCAGTTTACCGGCTGTTTCCATAGCCCGTAACAAAGTCGCTTCCGTATAGGGTTTCGGTGGTTGGGTCCATTTCTCTCCTAATGTAGGTTCATGAGGACCCGATTCCCCTTTTACGAAATCCGGCAGTACACCTTCATTCTCCTGATTGTCACCTTCCGCCTCTTTCGCATCCGTTCCAAAGATCACCCGCCATCCCGGTTTCAGGATCTGTTTACCGGTTACCTTGAAATCTACTTTTCCAACCTTTCCCAATACGGTAGTAGTCGAAATCTCACAATCCGGATAAAAAGAGGCGATAAAACGTTTCGTGACCAGATCATAGACCTTTTTCTCGTTCTCCGTCAGGTTACGCGCAGGAACACCGGTAGGAATAATCGCATGGTGATCCGTCACCTTGCCGTTATCAAATACTTTTTTACTTTTGGGAAGTTTCTTTCCCTGCAGGGAGTCTGTCCAGGTTTCATAGCCTGCCAATCCTTTCAGGATATGAGGTACCTTCGGATACATATCATCACTCAGGTAAGTAGTATCCACACGGGGATAGGTAGTGACTTTCTTTTCATAAAGTGCCTGAATCAGTTTTAGTGTATCATCGGCTGTAAAAGCAAACTTCTTATTACACTCCACCTGTAAAGAGGTCAGGTCGAACAAACGGGGGGCATATTCTTTTCCCTTTTTCTCTGTCACATCCGTCACAGTAAACTCTTCCTGGCGTACGATCTCCAGAAAAGCCACTCCTTCCTCTTTCTTCGTAAAACGTCCTTTAGTAGAGGAGAAAGTAGTATTCCGGTACACCGTTTTCAGTTCCCAATAGGGTTCCGGCTTAAAATTTTCAATCTCTTCGTGGCGGTTTACAATCAGCGCCAGCGTTGGTGTCTGTACACGTCCGATAGACAAAACCTGTTTGTTCTGGCCATATTTCAGTGTATACAGGCGGGTTGCATTCATACCCAGTAACCAGTCCCCAATGGCACGGGACAAACCGGCTTCATAGAGTTTACTAAACTCTTTTTCATCTTTCAGTTTCTGAAATCCTTCCCGGATGGCCTCTTCGGTCAATGAAGAGATCCAGAGACGGTACACCGGGCATTTACATCCGGCTTTCTGTAATACCCATCGCTGAATCAATTCTCCTTCCTGTCCGGCATCCCCGCAATTGATCACCTCTTCGGCATTTTGGATCAATCCTTCGATGATTTTAAATTGCTGTTCATAACTGGGGTTATCAATCAGTTTAATCCCAAACCGGGGCGGAATCATCGGAAGGGATCCCAGGCTCCACCGTTTCCATTCCGTAGCATACTCATGCGGTTCTTTTAGCGTACACAAATGGCCAAACGTCCAGGTCACCTGGTAGCCATTCCCTTCCAGATATCCGTTCATCCGGCTGGTTGCTCCCACAATCTCTGCAATTTCACGGGCCACACTGGGCTTTTCAGCAATACATACTTTCATTTCTGAATAGATCCTTCCATATATATGCAAAGGTAAGATTTCAATTGGGAACTGGCAAGAGGTGTTTTTGGGTGTAACTTTTTGTGACAATTATCCCACTCTTTTTTTGCTAAAAAATGAATATATTTAAGTTTAGAAAGTGTATCTTTAATGCCGGAGTCTGGCCGGCTATTCTGTAGGTGAGACTTTATGAAAGATAAATGCCTGGGAAAGGAACCAAAAACGTTCTATAAATATTTGATTTTATAATCTTTACAAAAAACTTAATCGAAATGAAAAAGACATTTTTTTACGTATGCAATCTCATACTTGCATGCTGTTTTGTAGCCTGTAACGAATGTCCTCAACAGACAGAAGACACAATCACCCGTCCCAAACATGTAATTATCGTAGGATTTGACGGATTCAGCACCCACAGTCTGAACAACGGAGCAGAGATGCCTACTTTACGGAAATTAATGAGTGAAGGAGCATATACACTCGAGAACCGGACCATCCTCCCCTCTATCAGTGCTCCCAACTGGGCAACTATGTTTATGGGAGCAGGACCGGAATTACACGGCTTTACTCAAAATTCGGATAAAGCAACACATCTTCCCCGCGTTGTAAATGAAGATGACCGCTTTCCTAATATTTTCGGATTATACCGCGAAAAGTATCCGGAGGCAGAAATTGGTTTTATTCACGAATGGGGAGGATTGCGTTATGTAGTGGATACATTAGCGTTCAATTTCCGTCAACAGGTTCCCATGAATGAAGAAAATCCGGAAGGATGTACCCCGGTGGCCATACAATACATAAAAGAGAAAAAACCGGACTTATGTGCCGTCCTGTTTGACCAACCGGATGGAACCGGACATGCACATGGATGGAGTTCTCTGGAATACATGGATATGATGAACCATCTTGACAAGTGCCTTGCTAAAATAATTAAAGCGACAGAAGAGGCCGGCATACTGGATGAAACGGTCTTTGTTATTGTTTCGGATCACGGTGGAATTAACAAAGGACACGGTGGAAAAACGATGGAAGAAATGCAAACCCCACTCACTTTTTACGGTAAAGGGATAAAAAAGGGACATGAGATCCGGGAAAGTGTGGTAATGTACGATATTGCCGGTACGCTGGCCTACATATTAGATGTAGAACAACCCCAGGTATGGACAGCCCGTCCGGTCAGGTCGATTTTTGAGTAAAGAAAACACACCGGGTTATTTGAGGATTCTTGTTATCTTTGAAACAGATAAAAACCCAAAGAGATACATCATGAAAAAGTATATTCTACTCTTTAGTTATTTGTTGCTGATTTCCGGAGAAGTATGGGCGCAGCAAGGGTGTGAACTGACTGTAGCGACTTTCAATCTGCGGATGGATACAAAAGCGGATGGTGAAGATGCCTGGCCTCACCGGATCGGGATGGTAAATGGGCTGGTCCGCTTTCACGGATTTGACATCTTCGGTACACAGGAAGGATTTATCCACATGTTAAAGGATATGGCTGCTACCGGCGAATATGCTTTTACCGGTGTAGGGCGGGATGATGGGATGGAAGCCGGTGAGCACTCCGCAATTTTCTACCGGAAAGACAGGTTCGAGCTGATGGAGAATGGTAATTTCTGGTTATCCGAAACTCCGGAAACAACTTCCTTAGGGTGGGATGCGAATATAAAACGGATCTGTTCGTGGGGAAGATTCAGAGACAAAGAGTGTGGAAAGGAGTTTTACTTTTTCAATGTACATTACGATCATGAAGGATCTATTGCCCGCAGGGAATCCTCTAAACTATTACTGGCACGGATCAAAAAGATAGCCGGAGAGGCACTCTTTTTCTGCACCGGCGACTTTAATGCAGCTCCGGAACAGGAACCCATGGAAATTATTTATAAAGATGGTAACTTAAAGGACTCAAAGTGGTTAAGTAAAGAACCGCCATACGGTCCGGAAGGTACTTTTCATGCATTTAAAACAGATGCTAAACTAACATCCAGAATAGATTATATCTTTGTTTCGGAGGGGATAGAGGTAGAAAAGTATGGAGTATTAACGGACATTCAATACGGACGCTTTCCGTCCGACCATTTTCCGGTGATGGCAAAAGTAGTACTTCCCTGATCAGATCCGGTCCAGTACTTTTTCGATCAGGTCTGTGATGGAACCCTGGTAATCCGTATTCATATTTTTATCCACACGACCGGCAATAATACAACAGACAGTCATGGCACGGTGGCCCATCAGGGCCGCCAGGCCTGCCAGTGAAGAACTTTCCATCTCAAAATTGGTAATCTGTTCTCCATGATAGTTAAAAGCCCTGATTTTTTCATTCAATAACGGGTCTTCCAGTTTCAGGCGGATCTCCCGGCCCTGAGGCCCATAAAAACCATTCGCTGCAATCGTATTGCCACGAACAATATCCTGTTGGGCGATCTGTTCTAACAGAGAAGGATCTGAAGGTACCACATAGGGTAAAAGACCTTTAAACGGCCAGGCTAATTGTTTTTTTAATTCGGCTTCAAATACCAGATCCCGCACCGTCTCATTGCCGGCATAAAAATAGATCACTCCATCAAATCCGACAGAACGGGTTGCCGCGACATACGTTCCGACAGGTACAAACGGTTGTAAACCACCGGAGGTTCCGATACGCACAAGCGACAACTGTGTAAACTCATCCTTAACCATACGTGTGGTAAAATCCACATTCGCCAGAGCATCCAGTTCAGTCAGGACAATATCGATATTATCCGTACCAATCCCATGCGATACGACCGTGATACGTTTTCCTTTATAGGTTCCGGTAACCGTATGAAACTCCCGGCTGGAGATATCACATTCTATTTCTTCAAAATAGGAGGCAACCATATCCACACGTTCCGGGTCTCCTACCAGAATAATTTTTCCGGCCAGTTGCTCCGGACGTATATGCAGATGGAACACACTTCCATCAGAATTAATAATCAATTCGGATTGCGGAATAACTCTCATAGTTTTTCAAATGCACAATTGACAATGGACAATTTTAAAGAAAGAGAATCATCTTTACTTGTCAATTGTGCATTGTCAATTGTCAATTAATTAATCGTTTAACGGTTTTGAAGGACGGCTGGCAGGTTTCGCGATTGTTTCACGCATAGAAGTATCAGCTTCAATGTTCTTCATCTTATAGTAGTCCATAATCCCCAGATTTCCGGAACGGAATGCTTCCGCCATCGCTTTGGGAACTTCTGCTTCCGCTTCGATCACTTTTGCTCTTGCTTCCTGGGCTTTTGCTTTCATTTCCTGTTCCGAAGCTACCGCCATGGCTCTCCGCTCTTCCGCTTTTGCCTGGGCTATATTCTTATCGGCCTGTGCCTGATCCATTTGCAGGAAGGCACCAATATTTTTACCTATATCAATATCCGCAATATCAATAGAAAGGATTTCAAACGCTGTTCCGGCATCCAAACCTTTCCGTAATACCAGTTTTGAGATTGAATCGGGATTCTCTAATACTGTTTTATGATTTTCCGATGAACCGATGGAAGAGACAATCCCTTCACCTACACGGGCCAGAATCGTTTCTTCGCCGGCACCCCCTACTAACTGTTTGATACTGGCACGTACGGTCACACGGGCTTTGGCAATCAACTGGATACCATCTTTCGCCACAGCTGTTACCGGAGGTGTATCAATTACCTTTGGATTTACAGACATCTGTACCGCTTCAAATACATCACGTCCGGCCAGGTCAATCGCTGTTGCCATCTGGAAAGTAAGATCTATATTTGCTTTTGATGCCGATACCAGTGCATGCACAACACGTTCTACATGGCCTCCGGCCAGGTAGTGCGCCTCCAGTTCATCACGGGTCAGCGACTTCAAACCGGCTTTGTGAGCTTCGATCATCGCACGGGTAATCACTGAAGGTGGTACCTTACGGATACGCATCAAAAATAATTGTATCAACGAAATGTTGACCCCCGACACTTTAGCAGAGATCCACAGCAAAAATGGTACATAATAGAAAAATATTACCAGAAGTAATACCGCTGCACCAATTAATGCAAATGAGAAGTAAGTTGTTTCCATATTCTAACTTGTTTAATTGATTAAATTCTTTTTATTCATTTCCCTGTTCACAGGTTTTCACCAGTACATTATATCCATCCACACGCACCACAACGATCCGTGAGTCCTCATCGATCAGTTCACCTATCGCTTTTGCCTCTACGACATGGTCCTTGATACGGGCTTTTCCGATAGGAGCCAGACGTGACAGCGTCACTCCTTCATCACCCGGTTGAATATCCAGTTCACGGGTAGAAGTGAGTTTGGAATCCACATCGGTTTTTAAAGCAACCCGGTGAAACGAGTTAGAGCGCATCAGCCACAGAAAGGCGATACCAAAGACCACCAGCGAACTAATCAGGGCAATGGTTCCTGTAGTCACATCCACAGAGTAAGCATAGAACAATCCCCCGGCCGCAAAAATGGCACCTCCGATACCTGCTACCGTAATACCCGGTAACAGGAAGATTTCCAGTAATACCAGAAATATGGCCAAAAGCAAAAGGAAAGCAATAATAATTATTTCAAACATACCGGTAACTTTTAACGATTTAACCTCAGAAAATTAATCTCTGTATTACGCGCTTTCTTTTCCCAGGGAGCCGGTTGGTCTGCCAACGTATTTAGTTTCTCTTCCAGACTCAGGATGGAAGGAGCTAATTGTTTTTTACGTGCGGTGTTCGCCTGTATATAACTGGCACGCAGACTTTCCAGTTCTTCATCCATGTCTTTCATTTCCCGGTTCAGGTTTACCACCTTCTCATAATAACTACGGGCCTCCGGGCTCTGAAAATCCTCCAGATTATAATAAATGATCTGGTTATTTACGATAAACTCAAAATCTTTCTGGATTTCCGGTTCGCCGGCAATCTCCATATAAGCCAGCCGGATCAGTTCTGAGTAATCCGTATCCGGTTTCCAGGTCACAGCAATTGACTCCAGAGAAGCCCGGGCCCGTTTTACTTCTATCTCCTCATTCTCTAAACGGCTGCGATTTTCATTCGGGATAAAAAGATAAATACACACCTTATCTTCCGGCTGGTAACGGTCCGAAGCAAACCACCCTAAGTGTTTCACTTCGTCATACACCATCATATAGTCGTTATAAATAGAGTTATAAGGCATCCCCAATTGTTCCGGCGTCAGATAGGTTTCCGAATTAATATTATAACGGGTCACAAACAGGTCATATCCACCGATGGATCCGTTTCCGGTAGAAGCATAATAGATCGTTACTCCATCCGACATAACAAACGGAAAATTTTCATCCGCTGATCCGCTGTTAATATTCGAGGGTAGCTCTTTTTCATCGCCCCATTTATCAATCAGGCGGGACTGACGGTAGATAGAATACGTACCATCTTCCGACGGATGGGCATAATAGATATTATCCCCCTTCTGGTTCATATATACTGTTGAAAAAACATCTTCCGGCGTTTCAAAGAAATCATTGAAAAAAGCCAGGCTACCACTTTCCTCACTCAGTTTATAGGCGTCCAGAAAATCGTTTTTATATACGACAATACTATCAATTACCTGGACATCTTCCACCTTATCCAACATTCGCTGGGCTTTCTCCGCAATCGCCAGCTTCTCTTCAAACGCACTCACATCCTGTTTCTTTTTGGAGAGCATAGAGATATACTGCCGGAACATATTGGCAGATTCATCAAACTGATAGGTTCTCAGATATAATTCTCCCAGATAACGGAACGATTCCTGTACACTGCGTTTGGATGCAGCCAACAGATGCTTTTCTGCCGTCTGCAGATCGCCGGTTTCAAAACAACAGACACCATACCAATGGTTATAAGAGGAGTTGCCGGGCGTACGTTTTACCAGTTTTTCAAAAGCAGGCTTTGCCTCTTCATATTTTCCTTCATTGTAAAGTTTTTTCGCCTGGTCAAGACTCTGGGCAAAAAGAGAAGAGGTGAATAAAATGATTCCTGTTATATAAAAAACCTTCCGGATAAATGATCTCATTGTTTTCTCAAAATTAAAGTAATCCAGTTTCAAAGTTACTATTTTTTTAAGAGTACACACCAATTGAGAAAAGATATATTCTGTAATTTTGCAAACAAAACAAAGATTATTTTAAAACAACCCATTAAAATCTCCAACGAGTTGAAATCACAGGAACGCCTGATACGTAAAATTGAGGAAAAAGTAAAGAAAGGTATATTTGAATACGGACTGATCCGGGATGGTGACCGGATCCTGATCGGCCTGTCGGGCGGTAAAGATTCCCTGGCATTAGTGGAACTGCTCGGAAAACGTTCCAGGATCTTTAGTCCCCGGTTCAGTGTAGTAGTTGCCCACATTGTCATGAGCAATATTCCTTACCGGTCAGACCTGGAATACCTTAAAAGTTTTGCCGGTAAATATGATATTCCTTTTGTAGTACACGAAACCTCCTTTGACGCAACAACCGATACCCGCAAATCACCCTGCTTTCTCTGCTCCTGGACCCGGCGCAAGGCAATGTTTGATCTGGCCAGACAATACAATTGCAATAAAATCGCATTGGGGCATCACCAGGACGATCTGATCCAGACTATGTTGATGAATCTCATTCACCAGGGAGCTTTCGGCACCATGCCTCCCAGACTAAAAATGGATAAATTTGATATGGAAATCATCCGCCCGCTTTGCCTGGTGGAAGAAAAAGAGCTGATTGAACTGGCACACATCCGGGAATACCGCAAACAGATCAAAAACTGTCCTTATGAAAGCGGTTCCAGCCGTTCCGGAATGAAAGAGATCATCGCAAAGATGGAAGAGATTAATCCCAGCGCAAGATACAGTCTTTGGGCCAGTATGCAGAATGTGCAGGAAAACTACCTCCCGAAGAAAATGAAGAATGAAGAATGAAAAAAGGTGGGATATGCATGATCCTTTTATGTGTTTAAATACCCATTTCTTCCGGGTTTGTAACCCGGAAGAAAATAACAGTTATTCACCATTCACTTTCTCAAGGATATATGTAAGTATTCCTTCGGAATCTTCCGGGTGAAACCAGCGGATTTCCGGGTCGCGTTTAAACCAGGTCATTTGTTTACGGGCATAAACACGGCTGTTTCGTTTGATCTTTTCTACGGCAAAATCCAGCGGCCAGTTCCCTTCTAAATATTGAAAAAGTTCCTTGTAACCAACCGTATTCAGGGAATTTAGCTGCCGGTAAGGAAAGACTTTTTTTGCCTCTTCCAGCAAACCCTCCTGCATCATCTGACCGACCCGTAAATTGATCCGTTCACATAGCTCCTCCCGGTCACGGGTCAATCCGATTTTTACCATACGGAAGGGACGCTCCTTTTTAGTCTTTGTGCGAAAGGAAGAATAGGGTCGTCCGGTCTGCCGGCATATTTCTACGGCATGGATCACCCGTTTATAATTATTCCGGTCCACCTCTTCATAATGCACCGGATCGACTTGTTTCAACTCTGCCAGGAGCGGCGCCAGGCCGGACTCTTCAAACTCTTTATAAATCGTTTCCCGGATTTCCGGTAAAATGGTTGGAATATCGTCAATGCCCTTACTGACTGCATCCAGATACATCATGGAGCCTCCGGTCATCACAACTACAGGATGATCCGGAAATAATGTATCCAATAAATGGAGGACATCCGTTTCATACTGGCTGGCGCTATAATAATCAGTTAAGTCCAGGGTACCCACCATATAATGCTTTACCCGTTGCCTCTGTGCGGCAGTGGGAGCAGCCGTCCCAATAGGAATTTCTTTATAAAGCTGGCGGGAATCAGCAGATACCACAGGAGAGTCGAAGTGCTCTGCAATCCGCAGGCTCAGTTCGGTCTTTCCCACTCCTGTCGGCCCCAGTAATATAATCAATGTAGGGATCAATAGCTATCGTCAAAAGAAGGATCCGCCATATCATCACTCAAACCTTCAAACCCCTCTTTATCCAGTTCATCCAGGTCAAATTCGGTATCCCCGTAGAAATCTTCATCCAGCAGGTCGTTGGCTGTGATCTTCGTATCCAATTCATCAAATGAAAATACCTGAGCCGGAGGATCTCCTTTTGCTTTGGTGCATTTGGCTGTCTCCAGGTATTGTCCGGGAATGATCTCACGCAGTTCCATAAAGAAGGAGCGTTCGGTCATATAATCAAACACAAAAAGTAACTTCTGTTCTTCATCTTCCAGCAGTTCTTCCAAACGGGTATCCTCCATGATATAGCTATCCTCCTCAGAAGATTTATCCATATCCACCAGGGTTATCTCCGTTTTCTTACTCCAATCATCATCACATATAAAAAAAGAAGTCATCTGATCTTTTGTGTAACCTACCGAATCAAGAATCGCATTTTGCAGGTCCAGAAAAGTAGCCTCGGCATCAATTTTAATTTCCCGCAGGAAATCATCTACTTCATCCGATATGACCAGAAATCTAAATACCATACTCTATAGTTTTTTGTTTGGTCAAAAATAATAAAACAATTAGACATAACAAATAAAAGTAGTTGGTAGTTAGTAGTTGGTAGTTAGTAGAT
>JAJQES010000449.1 GCA_021201565.1 Tannerellaceae bacterium | reverse complement strand
AATTAATTTTACAGATTATTTCTTTAGACTTATTGTGACACAAATGTAGGTATATGAATGAAAGAACCAGGTACGGAAATACGACAATAAAGTGCGAAAATATGACATAGGCGTACTTCTATCTTAATTTGTCCGGCATGTATACTACAGAAAGAAGAATCTAAGGAAAGTGTGAATAACAACAGACTCTTTATGGAAAGCAAACCCTTATCAAACCTGTTTAGTATTGTTTGTGCAATATATTTTCTTTTCCCCTCTTCCCTGTGGGCATATAGCCTCCGGAAATATTCCAGTCATAACGGATTATCCAATAGTGCCGTTCAGGCTATCTGCCAGGATAGCGACGGTTTTATGTGGTTTGGTTCCTGTGATGGCCTTAACCGTTTTGACGGATCGACTATTGAAGTGTATAAGCCGACAAATGATAACAACTTTTTGTCCGGTAACCTGATTGAAAATATTGTTGAAGCAGAGGAAGGGTTTTTGTGGATCCAGACGAATTACGGATTGGACCTGTTGGATAAAAAACGGAAACTCGTTACGACCTATCAGGAGTTTACCAGTAAAAACCATATAGTAGTCAGCGAAGAGAAGGATTTGTATATTCTGTGTGAAGATGATCATATCCGTTATTTTGACTGGGAAAGTTTGTCCTTCCGGAAGGAACGGGTGGATATATTTTCATTTGCTGATGTGCTGGATGTGGTGATAGACCGGCAGAATGTTTTGTGGATTTTTACTCAGGATAACGGATGTCTCACATACCAGATGGAGAAAAAAGAAGGAGAGATCCGGTTTGTCAGGAAAGAGCTGTATCAGCATACCAGCCGGTTAGTGGCTTGTTTCCATGAAGACCGGCAGATTTATTTTGTAGATGCTAATTAGGATTTTTTTGAACTGGACACGGATCAACAGCAGGCTACCTTTGTTTTTAACCTGGCTCAACAGGTACGCACCCGGGGGGAGATCTCTTCCATTATCCGCCATCATACTGATTTTTATATCGGATTTAAGTCCAGTGGACTGATCCGGTTGAAGGAAAGTTCCCACCTGCGATACGAAGTAAATGAAGTAGATATTCATTCAGGTATCTTTTGTCTGGTAAAAGACCGTTACCAGGATGTGATCTGGGCCGGTACGGATGGGCAGGGAGTCTTTATGTGTTATATGAATTCATTCACTTTGCGCTCTCATCCGATGGTACTTCTTTCTTCACAGATTAGTAATCCGGTACGGGCATTACTCGTAGACAGGCAACAAACTCTTTGGATCGGAACAAAGGGTGACGGGATTGTCCGGGTAAGGGAATATGCATTTGACGCAGGCATTACCGGGAAAGAGGTTGACTATCTGCATACGGAAAACACAGTTCTGGCGGATAATGCTATTTATACCTTTTCAGAAAGTACCCGGCCGGTTTTGTGGATAGGTACAGAAGAAGGAATCAACTATTACTCTTTTCAGGATCAAAAAATAAAAACGTTAAAGGGTAATTCACCTGATGGCCCTATACGGTATGTCCATTCTATTTCAGAGACAAGTGATACGGTGGTATGGGTGGCCACGGTAGGAGAGGGCATTGTCAAAATAAAGCTCAGTGAATCCGCTGGTGAACCGGTGATAGAAAGTACCAAACGGTTTGTCATAGATGGCGGTTTAAAATCCTCCAACTATTTTTTCAATTCTTTTGTGGAGAACGATTCTATTATCTGGTTTGCGAACCGGGGGTTAGGCGCTTTCCGCTTTAATACGCACACAGAACATTATACGGTTTACAACTTTAAAGAGCATACGAATAACCAGCACGTAAATGATGTGTTTTCTATTACAAAGAATGAAGATGGGTATTGGTTTGGTACCAGTTTTGGTCTGGTGCGTTTGCATGAAGGGGAACTAACTGTCTTTAATGAATCTTACGGCTTTCCCAATCATACAGTGCATGCCATTTTGCCGGAAGGAAGACATGAATTATGGTTGAGTACAAATCAGGGAGTCATCAGATTTAATACACGGCAGTTGACTTTCCAGACGTTCCGGGAATATCATGAAATGGCGGTAACCGAGTTTAGCGATGGAGCTTATTACCAGGATGCGTCTACCGGAAATCTTTTATTCGGGGGAATTAATGGATTTCTTTCTATCCTGACCAATGAATATGAGCAGCCGGCATATATGCCGGCTATCCGGTTTACCAACCTGTCTATTTTTGGTAAAGAACATAACATCAATGACTTTTTCAATAAAAAGAAGAAAAAGCCCACCCTGGAGTTGAGTTATGGACAAAACTTTTTCACTGTTTCTTTTACTGCGCTTGATTATATCCATGGAAATGATTATACCTGGTTGTATAAACTGGATGAATTAAGTGATAACTGGATAGAGAATGGTAAATCAGGTACAGCGACTTTTACCAATATATCCCCGGGTACCTATCATTTGTCTGTCAAATACCGGAATCCCATTCTTGGGAAAGAGAGTGATATTTATTCTCTGGCTGTTACCATTCTTCCTCCCTGGTACCGGACAGTCTATGCGTATGCGGTCTATTTTCTTTTGTTCCTGTTGGGATTGGTGATTATTTTCCGCCTGACCCGGCAATGGTATGAAATGAAAAAAACAAACATGATTGAGAAACTGACCCGGCAGCAGAAAGAAGAAATCTATGAATCAAAATTACGTTTCTTTACCAACATTACCCATGAACTTTGTACTCCTCTGACTCTGATCTATGGCCCTTGTGACCGGATCATTAGCTATCAGCGTTCAGATAGGTATGTCCGGAAATATGCCTCTTTGATAAAACAAAATGTAGAAAAACTAAATGCTCTTATTCAGGAACTGATCGAATTCCGCCGGCTCGAAACAGGCCACATGGTTCCAAAGATCCGTCCGGTTTCTTTGTCCGGGGTAGTCTCCGGAGTCGCGGAGTCATTTAGTGAACTGGCAGAAAGCCGGGGTATTACCTATCTTTTGCGTATACCCGGCGACATACAGTGGAACTCCGATCCCGGTTGTCTGAGTAAAATTATAACAAATCTGATTTCCAATGCGTTCAAATATACTTCGGAACATGGGCAGGTAACGGTGTGTCTGGCGGAACACCCAAAAGGAGTTAGCCTTGAGATTACCAATACCGGGAAAGAGATTCCGGCAGACCGTATGAAAGAGATCTTTGACAGATATAAGATCCTGGATGCTTTTGAACTTGAATCCGGAAAAGGGCTTTCCGCCCGTAACGGATTGGGGCTGGCCATTTGCCATAGTCTGGTCCATCTGTTACATGGAGAGATTGAAGTAAACAGTGGGAATGGTGTGACTACTTTCCGGGTGGTATTGCCCCCGTTACAAAAAGAAGAAGAGCAAGAACCGGTACCGGTTATCGCAGAGGATACGATTCCACTCGTGCAGGAAGAGGCTGTTGCGGTAGATTTCCGCGAACTGCCTGTGGACCCGGATAAATTTACCCTGATGATCGTGGAAGATGATCCGGCTATGCTTTGGTTCATTACCGAAATCTTTATGGATACCTATAATGTGATTCCTTTGCAGGATGCGCGCCAGGTAGAAGAGAGCCTTAAAACCCGTCTGCCGGACCTGGTTATTTCAGATGTAATGATGCCGGACCTGGATGGAATCTCCTTGACCCGTTTCCTGAAAGGAAATAAGTTTTTCAGCCATATTCCCGTGATCCTGTTGTCTGCCAGGATAGATGCGGAGGAACAGGTCCGGGGCATTGAAGCCGGGGCAGATGTCTATATTACCAAACCCTTTAATGTCACTTATCTGGAAAAACTCGTGGGACGTTTCCTTCACCGGAAAGACCAACTGAAAGAGTATTACGGATCCGCGATCAGCGCGTATCAACTCAATACCAACGGGCACCTGGTTCATAAAGAAGATAAAGCGGTCTTTGATAAAATACTTAGAATTATTGATGAAAATATAAACAATCCCGAATTAAATGTAGACCTGGTCAGTTCCTCTTTAGGAGTCAGTACCCGCCAGCTCTACCGGCGGATCAAATCAGTCACCGATCAGACTCCCAGTGACCTGATTAAGGAACAACGGTTGAAAATGGCGGAACAATTACTGATAACCACCACGTATTCTATTGATGAAATCATTTATAAAACAGGCTATACCAACCGGGGAAACTTTTTCCGTATCTTCTCTGCCAGATACGGCATGACCCCCAAACAATACCGCCAACAGAAGAAAGAAGAACTGGAAAAGGACTCTGCCCGGCCTCCAAAAAGAGGATGAAGCTCCCCCTTCGGGGGAGTTGAGGGGGCTTAAACAAAAAGGACGAGTTACCCCGCCCTGTTTGTTTTCACAACGGAATAATCCTTATTGTGAATTGCTTTAACTTTAGTATTTGCAAATATATATAATAATTTGAATAAATAGTTTTATTTCCCTCGGATTATTCTTATAATTGTATATTATTCTCTTAACATCTGTATATATGAAGAACATAGTAGGATTGGATCTGGGTACAAACAGCATCGGATGGGCAATCGTATCGGCTGATGGAAAAGGCAATCCGGAAAAGGTGGTCAAAGCGGGTGTCCGGATCATTCCGATGAGCCAGGACATCTTAGGGAAATTTAATAATGGAAATTCTATATCCCAAACAGCGGAACGTACCGGATACCGGGGGACCCGTCACCTGCGTGAACGTCATCTGCTTAGACGGGAGCGGCTCCATCGTGTTCTCCATCTCTTAGGTTTTCTTCCTGTTCATTATGACCAATCCATTGGCTGGAATAAAGAAGAACCGGCCATGTATGGCAAATTCCTTCCGGAGACTGAACCGAAACTTGCCTGGGATACAGATGAAAAAGGAAGAAAACAATTCCTTTTCACAGACTCTTACCGGGAGATGCTGGAAGAGTTCAGGAAGTCTCAGCCCGGTATCTCGCACGTTCCTTATGACTGGACCATCTATTATTTACGTAAAAAGGCATTAACCGTCCCTTTGTCTCCGCAGGAATTGGCCTGGTTGATCCTGCATTTTAACCGGAAGCGGGGCTATTATCAACTCAGGGGAGAGGAAGAAGAGAATAAAGGAAAAACAGAGGAATATCATTCCCTGAAGGTCGTCGAAGTAGAGAAAGAAGAACAGTCCGGAAAAGGAGGAAGCGAATGGTATGCTATCCGGCTTGAAAACGGTTGGGTCTATCGCCGTTCCTCTAAAATACCTCTTTTTGACTGGGTAGGCACTACCCGGGATTTTATTGTTACAACTGACCTGGATGCAGACGGCCAGCCAAAAACAGATAAAGAAGGCGTTGTGAAACGTTCCTTCCGTGCCCCTAAAGAGGATGATTGGGCGCTGGTAAAGAAAAAGACAGAAACAGAATTGATGTTAAGTGGAAAAACGGTGGGCGAGTATATCTTTGATACGCTTCTTTCCACTCCCTACCGGAAAGTCCGTGGACAATTGATCCGTACCATTGAACGCAGGTTCTATAAAGAAGAGTTAAAACAGATTTTGTACAAACAGCAGCAATTTCTGCCGGTACTGACGGACCGGGAAATATTTACATGTTGTGTGGCTGAATTGTATCCCAATAATCTTCCTCATCAGCAAAATGTATTGACAAAAGACCTGTGTCACCTGATTGTCGAAGATATTCTGTTTTATCAACGTCCCCTAAAGAGCCAGAAACACCTGATCGCAAATTGTCCGTATGAATATTATACCTACCGGAAGCAAGGTGTCCGGCAGATGGATCCCCTGAAATGCATTCCCCGTTCCCATCCGCTGTTTCAGGAATTCCGTGTACGCCAGTTTATGCAGAATTTACGGATTTATAAGCGGGAAGAGGTCATAAACGGAAAGTTACAAACAGATGTGGACCAGACGGACCGTTTTATCGGCCCGGAGAAGAAAGAAGCCCTCTTTGAGTACCTGATGAACAAGGGGGAGATTAAACAGGAAATCCTGCTGAAAGAGTTCTTCCGGCTAAAGAAGCCGGATGAGCGTGCTCTTTACCGCTGGAATTATGTAGAGGATAAAAGTTATCCCTGTAATGACACGCGCGCTATGCTGGTAAGTAAGCTAAAGAAATCCGGAATAGAAGAAACCTTTCTGACCGCAGAAACTGAGTTTTATCTATGGCATCTGCTCTATTCGGTAGAGGACCGGTATGAATTAGAGAAGGCACTCACCCGGTTTGCCTTACAGCATGAGTTGCCGGAGAATTTTACGGAAGTCTTCCGGAACTGTCCGCCCTTTAAAAAAGAGTACGGGGCTTACTCCGCGAAAGCGATTAAAAAACTGCTTGCACTGATGCGTTTTGGGAAAGACTGGAAAAAAGAAGAGATGGATGCAAAAACAGCCGGCCGGATTGAAAAGCTTCTGACAGGGGAAGAGGATCCTACCCTGCGGGACCTGGTGCGTGATAAGGTGTATAGCTTTGAATCGATAGAAGATTTTCAGGATATGCCCCTTTATCTGGCCTGTTACATCGTATACGGACGCCATTCCGAAAGCGGACAGGTAGTTAAATGGAACTCACCCGGAGAAATGGAACACTATATGCAGAGTGAATTCAAACAACACTCCCTGCATAACCCCATCGTTGAACAAGTGGTACGGGAAACCATGCGTACCGTGCAGGATATCTGGAAAACCTACGGGCATATAGATGAGATTCATCTGGAATTAGGACGGGAAATGAAGAATCCGGCAGATAAACGTGCCGCTATTACGCAAATGGTTACAGAAAATGAAAACAGAAACCTGCGTATTAAGGCCCTGCTGATGGAGTTGAAAGGAGACGCTTCTATTGAAAATGTACGTCCTTTCTCCCCGGGACAACAGGAAATCCTGAAGATTTATGAAGAAGGCGCCCTGGCGTCTGTCCCCGACCTGCCGGAGGACATTGCCCGTATTTCCCGGATGCAGCAACCCTCCGCATCCGAATTAGTAAGGTATAAACTCTGGCTGGAACAACGGTATTGTTCGCCTTATACAGGCCGGCCCATTCCTCTCAGTAAACTGTTTACTCCTGCTTATGAAATAGAACACGTGATTCCTCAATCCCGTTATTTTGATGATTCGCTGAGCAATAAAGTAATTTGCGAATCGGAAGTCAATAAACTCAAAGGAAACCAGCTGGGATATGAGTTTATAAAAAAACATGGCGGACAGATTATAGAAAGCAGCTTTGGAAAACCGGTAAGGATTTTTACCACTGACGAGTACCAACAGTTTGTTCAGGCCGGTTACAGGAGCAACCGGGCAAAAATGAAAAAACTGTTACTGGAAGAAATTCCCGAAGCGTTTATTCAGCGGCAGCTGAATGATAGCCGGTATATTGCGAAAGTAGTCAAAGGATTGCTTTCCAATATCGTGCGTGAAAAGGAGGAAGCCGGATTCGATTCCAAACATGTGATTGTTTGTAGCGGGAGTGTTACCAGCCGCCTGAAACAGGATTGGGGACTTACAGATGTGTGGGACCGTATCATCCGGCCCCGTTTTGAGCGGTTGAATGAAATCACCCAATCCACAGAATATGGAGGATGGGAAGAGAATCGCTTCCGCATCCGTGTCCCTTATACTTACCAGAAAGGGTTTAATAAGAAACGGATTGACCACCGCCACCATGCGCTGGATGCTATTATCATTGCCTGTGCCACCAGAAATCATGTGAATTACCTGAGCAATGCGTATGCAGGTGATACGAATAAACGATACGATCTGAGGAATCAACTCTGTCGAACCGAAGAGGTAGAATATACCGTAGTGAAAAACGGAGAAACGGTAAAGAATAAGGCACGGGTGGCCCGTGAGTTCCTGAAACCCTGGGAAACATTTACCCCGGATATACAGACCCTCCTGGAACAATTAGTAGTTAGTTTTAAACAAAACGTACGTGTGTTAGGGCGTTCCGCGAATTACACCCAATATTATGATGCGGAAGGAAAGAAACGATATAAAAAACAGGTAAAAGGCGATCTGCGCTCCATCCGGAAACCCCTTCATAAAGATACAGTCTCCGGCCAGGTAACACTCCGTGAACAGAAAAATGTGCGGTTAGCGGTTGCCCTGCAAACTCCCGGACAGATCGTCGATAAACATCTCAGGACAAAGATCCGGGAGTTGTCCCGCCGGTACGGAGGATATAATGAAAAACTGATCCTGGCCTATTTTAAAGACCGTGCCTATAAATGGGAAGACCAGGATGTGTCAAAAGTTGCTGTCTACTATCTGGATGACCAGTATGCAGCCACCCGTAAAACGGTGGATAGCAGTTTTAATCAGAAAACAATCGATTCGATTACCGATACCGGTATCCGCAAAATCCTCACCAATCACCTGGCACGCAAAGGCAATAATCCCGAAGTGGCCTTTTCTCCGGAAGGAATCGCCGAAATGAATGCCACCATCCGGGAATTAAATGATGCAAAGTTCCATCAGCCCATTCAAAAAGTAAGAGTTTATGAACCATTAGGTAGCAAGTTTGCTGTTGGATATACCGGAAATAAAAAGAAGAAATATGTGGAAGCAGCCAAAGGTACCAACCTCTTCTTTGCTGTTTATCAATCCGCAAACGGTAAACGCACCTACGAATCTGTTCCATTAAATATCGTCATTGAACGGTTAAAGCAGGGAGACACACCGGTGCCGGCTATCCGGACCCATAAAGGGGTAGAAGAAACCTTACTGTTCTGGCTTTCTCCCAATGATCTGGTATATGTTCCTACAGAAGAAGAACAGGCAAATCCTCACCTGGTCGATTTCCAACAGTTGACAAAAGAACAGGTGGAACGTATTTATAAAATGGTGAGTTGTACGGGTGCCGAATGTTTCTTTTTACAGGGACAAGTTGCCGTTTCCATCAGAGATAAGTTTGAATATTCCAGTTTAAATAAAATGGCCAGGTCTACAACCGGTGAAATGATCAAAGATGTATGCTGGAAACTCAAAGTAGACCGACTGGGAAATATAACCGCAGTAACCAGATAGTCTTATGAGAATATGATAAAGAAAACGCTGTACTTTGGAAATCCGGCTTATCTGAGTCTGAAGAATGAACAATTAGTCATTCAAACGGCGGATACCTCTTCTTCCGGGGTCATTACCCGTCCGGTAGAAGATATTGGTATTATAGTATTGGATCATAAACAGATCACCCTGACGCATGGACTGATAGAGAGGCTTTTGCAATACAATTGTGCCCTGATTCATTGTGACAGTCATCACATGCCACTGGGATTATTATTACCCCTTTATGGCAATACTACCCAGAATGAACGCTTCCGGGAACAGTTGGATGCTTCGGTCCCGTTAAAAAAGCAGTTATGGCAACAAACTATCCAGCAGAAAATACGCAACCAGGCACACGTATTGCAGCATCTGCGGGGATGTGTTGTTAAAAATATGCAGGTCTGGGCAAATGAGGTACGGAGTGGAGATCCGGATAACCTGGAAGCACGTGCGGCCGCTTATTACTGGAAGAATCTATTCCCTTTTATAGAGGATTTCACCCGTAGCCGGGAAGGAGTACCTCCTAATAATTTACTGAATTACGGGTATGCCATCCTGCGGGCGATTATTGCCCGGGCTTTAGTGATCAGTGGCCTGCTGCCAACTTTAGGAATTCATCACCACAATCGTTACAACGCTTTTTGTCTGGCAGATGATATTATGGAACCTTATAGACCGTATGTAGATGAGATGGTGGCGGAGATTGTAGAAGAGAGAGGTGATTATTTTCAGTTGACCAAAGAGATCAAAGCCCGGATACTGACCCTGCCCATCGTGGAAGTAAAAATAGGAGGCCAACGGAGTCCGCTGATGATTGCGGCTTCCCAGACGACTGCCTCTTTATACAAATGTTTTAGCGGGGAATCCCGTAAAATAATTTATCCGGAAAGATAAAATGGACCGGTTTAGTGAATATCGTGTTATGTGGATATTGGTTTTCTTTGATTTACCTACGGAAACAAAAAAAGAGAAAAGGGCGTACACTACTTTTCGTAAAAATCTGCAACGTGACGGATTCACTATGTTTCAGTTTTCCATTTATATACGCCATTGTGCCAGCCGTGAGAATGCCGGGGTACATATTAAAAGAGTACGTTCTTTTTTACCGGAAAAAGGACAAGTCGGAATTTTATGTATTACCGATAAACAGTTTGGCAATATAGAACTGTTTATCGGAAAAACAGAAACAATCCCTTCTACACCCGGTCAGCAGTTGGAATTATTTTAAACGCAAAAAGTCTATCAATTGATAGACTTTTGCTCTGTAAAACAGCCATTTTTTAATTTTCTAAACTCCTTGTTATCTCATTGATAGCTAATTTATTGCTAATGATCAGTTGTTTCTGATAACAAAGATACTAAAGTTTGCAAGCGATTCACAACTAAAGTTGTCGGTAGTATTGCGCAACATTAGTTGTTTCTGATAACAAAGATACTAAAGTTTGCAAGCGATTCACAACGAATCCTCTCAAATTAGATAATATAAATTCGTTGTTTCTGATAACAAAGATACTAAAGTTTGCAAGCGATTCACAACGATAGCA
>JAJQES010000396.1 GCA_021201565.1 Tannerellaceae bacterium | reverse complement strand
ATAATATACGTTACATTTGTAAATGATAATACTTATTTAAGAAGCCTATGACTATTGCGGAACTTTACGAAAAATATATACATCATCCGGTAGTTACTACGGATAGTAGAATCTGCCCAAAGGGATGCCTCTTTTTCGCTTTGAAAGGTGAACGGTTTGATGGAAATGAATATGCAGCTAAAGCATTGTCTGTAGGAGCTGCGTATGCTATCATTGATAATCCGGATTTTTATACCGGAGAACGTACTATTCTTGTAGACAATGTGTTGGTTGCTTTACAGAAGTTGGCACGTCATCACCGGAAAGTAATGGGTATCCCGGTGATCGGAATAACCGGAACAAATGGGAAAACAACTACTAAAGAATTGATAGCAGCAGTACTTTCCACTAAATATAACTTATTGTATACAGAAGGTAATCTGAATAATCATATAGGAGTGCCTCTAACTCTCCTCCGGATGAATCATGAGCATGAAATGGCTGTAATTGAGATGGGAGCAAATAAGCCGGGAGATATTAAAGAATTGGCAGAAATAGCTATGCCGAATTACGGGTTGATTACGAATGTCGGGCGTGCACATCTGGAAGGATTTGGATCTTTTGAAGGTGTACTTCAAACTAAGGGGGAGTTATATGAGTATATCCGTCGCACAAAAGGTACTATCTTTATTAATGAAGATGATAAGGAACTGAAATCAATCGCCCGTGGTATGGAGCAGGTTACTTATGGGAAATCAGAGGACGCTTTTGCATCCGGGTCTGTAGAATCAGCAGATCCTTATTTAACATTTAACTGGAGACAACAGGGCAAATTGCACTCGGTTGAAACTCATTTGGTAGGAAGTTACAATTTGATGAATGTGTTGGCTGCAGTAACAATAGGACGTTATTTTAAAATTCCTGCTCAGCGAATTAGCCGGGCTATCTCTGACTATGAACCGGTTAATAATCGCTCTCAATTAAAACATACCGGTAAAAATGAATTGGTTATAGACACTTACAATGCAAATCCCAGCAGTATGAAAGCGGCATTGGAAAATTTCTCAACTATGAAAGCAATTCCTAAAGCTATTATTCTGGGGGATATGTTTGAATTGGGAGAAGAGGGCATTGCTTTACATGCAGAAATAATTGCTGCGATAAAAGAATACTCTTTTGATAAAGTTTATTTGTGTGGTTCTATTTTTGCACAAGTTGCAGGAGAATATCCCGTTTACTCTACTACCGCGTCTTTGATAGAAGAATTAAAACGAAATCCGTTGCGGGAATACCATATTCTGGTAAAAGGTTCCCGGGGAATGGCGCTTGAACAAATCATAGAGTATCTTTAAAATACTGGGAAATGCCTGATCTTTTTTCATGGGTACAAACTCCGGCTGATTGGGTATTACTTTTTTTTTGTGCCCTGTTGATTGGTATGTCTAAAACCGGCATACAGGGTATTACTTTATTAGCTATTCCTTTAATGGCTCTACGGTTTGGAGCGAAGGCTTCTACCGGCCTGATTTTACCCATGTTGTGTTTTTCTGATTTGATTGCTGTTTGGTATTACCGTCGTTCGGCTGAGTGGAAATATATATTCCGGTTATTACCTACAGCAGTTGCCGGCTTTTTTCTGGCCATAGGAGTTGATAAACTCATCCCTCCGGAAGGCTTTCGTCATTTGATGGCTTTTTCAATTTTACTGGGTATCGTTGTGATGTTTTATAATGAAAGGAAAGGTAAAGAGAATCGTTTTATGAATAGTTGGTGGTATGGTCCTTTGTTTGGGTTGATGGGCGGGTTTACCACGATGATCGGAAATGCTGCCGGACCGGTAATGGCTGTCTATCTTCTTTCTATGCGTTTACCAAAGTATAGTTTCGTCGGAACAAGTGCCTGGTTCTTTTCGGTCGTTAACTATTTGAAGGTTCCCTTACAGGTAATTGTGTGGAAGAATATATCCTGGAACTCTTTATTTATTAATTTGTTTTGTATACCTTGTATGGTTATAGGTGCGGTTTTGGGTATCTGGTTAGTAAATAAACTTCCGGAGCAGATGTATCGTAAATTTATTATTGTTATTACTATTTTATCCACTCTTGCTTTACTCATATAGATCTAATAAGCTTAAGTTATTAGAACTGATTGAAAGAAAAAAATGAGCGTACGAATAATCTTTTATGCCTTCAGGTTGTCACTCTCGTGACATAGGGGTGACAATGTTGTGTCATGCACTTGTCACGAGAGTGACATGCCGGTGTCAGAGTAGAGACATGGTAGTGACAGGATAAAAGCAGGATAGTTCTCAAACCATTATATAAAATCTACAAATTTACAGGATGGTCCGAACTATTCCGGGACATGGTATAATAACCAATAAATCCCTCTAAAAAATATTAGAAGGATTTATCGATTGTGCGGCTGAAGGGACTCGAACCCCCACGCCGTGAAGCACCAGATCCTAAGTCTGGCGTGGCTACCAATTACACCACAGCCGCATCGGTTTGCGTGTGCAAAGGTAAATCTTTTTTGTATAAAAGCAAGTATTTTGGAGGGATTTTATATTTCAGGTATTATTTACCTGTCAGAAGAAATGATATCGCTTTATCCAGAGCTGGGTCAAGGGAAGGTGATTCTTTTGAATCAGATATTTTAACCAAAATATCAGGATCAATGCCAAATTCTGTATGCTCTTTGTGAATATCCAGAATCGGACTGGTAGAAAACCGGACTCCCCATCCATTTGGTAGCTCTGAGGTGAATGGAAATCCGCTACCTCCTCCGGTCGGTGTACCAATCGTGGTAACATTCTTCAGGACACCCATTTTGCTGATAAAATTGTTGGAAGCGCTGTAACATCTTCGATTAGTCAGAATGACTACTGGTTTTTCTTCCGGCCACAAAATGGAGTGGGAAGGTTGGAGATAAATAGGGTAAGGTTCAGAAAAGTCGTTTCTGCCTTTACCTGTTTTATGCTGAATATAGCCTGTCAGGGTTTTTTGGTGGAAAAAACGGGAGGCAAACCGGTCGGAGTTAGTGAGTGAACCTCCCCCGTTATCCCGTATATCAATGATCAGGCCCGAACAGTTTTTGAGCTCTTCAAACATTTCATCCATTTCTTTCTCATGAAGACCTTCTTTGAATGTTTCATAGTAAATATAGCCTATTTTGCCGTTCTCAATAGCCTTATAAAAAAGGAAATCGTCGAATCCTGAAACCCCATCTTCCAGATATTCGTACCTGACTGTGTAGAATGCAAAGGGTAAAGTTTCATCGTATTGCCAGCCTTCATACGAAGAGACCCGGTAAGGAGAAAATAGATTCACATGCCCATCTTCCAACTCATTCAACATCATGGAGAGAGTGGAAAAGAGATAGTCATCATCCATGTCATTATGAATATACGAAATATATTCATCGTGAATGATGTCCCAATCGATATTCTTATATTCAAAGAAACAGTAATTTTCATCTAAGATTTCCCAAAGAGCTTTAAAATTATGAATAGGAGATTGAGTATATTCATTTGAAAAATCACACCCCAGCAGTAAACTGAGGATAAGAAGCAAAAATGATTTATATGAAATATACTGTTTCATCTTTTTATAACTTAGTAGAAAGAACTATTGATCTTTTGTCGTTTTTTGTTTCTTTTTCCTCCCAAAGCTACAAATTCTTTTACCCAACCCACCAAAAAGGTATTGGAAATAATCCGGGTTTGTGTATTATTATTATCTGTATAATAGATACTGTTCAAATAACCTGTGCGAAGCGTAAATCCTTTGCAGAGAATATCTACTGTCAAATAATTTTTAAGAGCAAATTTGTTATGAAAAGAATTAAAAGCAATCGTATGTCCCAGGTTGCCAGTATTAAATATTTCATAATAAGATTCTCCGTAATCGGGACTAAAGAAAACGCCGGCAATAGGTGCATCTATCTGGTACCGGAGAATCAAAGGAGTCTCTTTTATACGGGTATAATGCATGATAATAGCTGATAGATTCAGATCCAGATCTACTTTCGCCGAAAGAGGATTATTACTGTTACGGGTGTTATATAGAAATCCACCCATAATGTGTCCGGAAGCTCCGGTCATTAACCGGAAGGAGGGGGTTAGGTTGAAACGATAGTGAAAGCCCAGGCTATAATCAACAAACCCACCGAAATCATTTACATTTTCGGCGGGATTCTGAGTAGATGTTATGTCTACGTTGATAAGCTGCTGACGGGATATTCGTCCATCTCCGGCAGAGATGATTTTCATACGTTCATTCAGGATACGAAATCCCCAGCCACTATAAGTAAAAGGAGAGAGATAAGTGTCTTTGACATGTGAGGACCCCAGGCCAAACATAGTCCCTTCATTGACAGAATAAGGGGTATCCTGCTTCTCTTCCTGTGAATGACCAGGCAATGTAATGCATAAAAGGATAAAAAGTAATATGTATATCCTATTCATATAATTACTCGCCAAACAGTTTCATCTGGCCTGTTATTTCATCTATAATATCTGTGTTGCTTACATCTGTTTCATCATTTTCTTCATCATTTTCCGGTGAGGAAATCTCTTCTTTTTCTTCTTCCGGCTCCGGGAAACGTGTAGGTTCAAGTTCCTGTATGGATTCAATCTCAAAAGTGGTAAGCCTTTTTCCCTTAGCTTTAAATCCTTTTACGGAAATAAATTCTTCTGCATCTATAATCAATCTTTCTCTAAAAGCATCATTTCCTCCAAATACCACTTCAATTCGGGGATATGTTTCTCCGGAAAGTACATATAAGGTATTTTTAGCATTTTCTCCCAGGAAATTCTGTTTTGCAGTTCTTGCTTCAAGCTGAAAACGTTTCAGGTAAGGAAATTTTTGGTCTGCATCATAAAGTGCAGCTGTCCATACTTTACCCGGATCATATTTTTCAATAACCAGTATATTATTTTCATAATGGTTACTTACATCATAATTTGTAATGTAGAAATCTCCGTTTTTAAGGATTACCAGGATTTTTTCATCATTATAGAATTCTCCTAACTCTTCTCCACGGCCGTCGTAATTCAGGCGCAATACATCCCAGTCAAACCAAACCTGTAAACCTCCCAGTGTAGAAGTCCCCTTTTGTTTTAGAGAGATTTTATGGATCTCTGCTTTTGTGAGGATATTCCCCATGGAACTACGTCCTTTAATCGTCACATCACTGAAATTCTTTTCAAATACCAGCAAGCGTTGCCGTGGTTTGGGCTTAAGGATTACTTTTACCGTTTCTGCTTCACCATTAGGATTCACACTAAAATAAAGAATTCGCGAACCGGATGTACCTTTTGTAATGTTATATTCCTTATCACGGGTAATGCTTGTTACAGGGAAACGTTTAATATAGTTTGCACCGTTTGTTCCATCCCGGTAAATTACGTTATAAATGGTCCGGCTATCATTCCGTTTAAAAACATGTAAATAAAGGACATCTTTTCCGACGAACATTTTGTCTGCAATCTTTACAACCTTGAACATACCGTTTCTGTAGAAGATAATGATGTCATCAATGTCGGAACAATTACAGATATATTCATCTTTCTTAAGACCCATTCCAGCGAATCCTTCGGCCCGGTTGAAGTACAGTTTCTCGTTAGCCTCAACAACTTTAGTTACTTCAATCGTATCGAAGTTTCGTATTTCTGTGCGTCGTGGATAGTCTGCTCCGTATTTTTCTTTCAGTATAGTGAACCAGCTAATTGTATACTCAATAATATGTTTCAGATTATAATCAATTCCTTTAATCTCTTTTTTCATCTGGGCAATCAGAGTATCGCTCTTGACTGAATTGAATTTAAGGATACGTGCCATCCGGATTTCCATCAAACGGAGGATATCTTCCCGGGTAACTTCACGAATGAATTTTTCTTTAAATGGTGTCAGACGGGAGTCAATATGAGCAATGACGATGTCCATATTCTTAGCATTCTCAAATTCTTTATCTTTGTAGATTCGTTCTTCAATAAAGATCTTTTCCAGGGATGCAAAAAAGAGAGTTTCCTCTTTTTCCTTTTTTTCGATTTCCAGTTCTGTTTGTAACAACTGGCGGGTTGAGTCAGCTGAATGCCGTAAAACATCACTGATTTTAAGGAAATGAGGTTTTTTATCTTTGATGACACAACAGTTCGGAGAGATACTGATCTCACAATCTGAAAATGCATATAGAGCATCAATCGTTTTATCGGATGAGACTCCCGGAGCCAGGTGTACCAGAATCTCAACATCCCGGGCCGTATTGTCATCTACTTTTTTGATCTTAATCTTTCCTTTGTCGTTTGCTTTGAGAATCGATTCGATCAGCGAAGAGGTAGTTTTTCCGTATGGGATTTCCGTAATCACCAGTGTCTTGTTATCAAGTTTACTGATTTTTGCCCGGACTTTTACTGATCCGCCTCTTTCTCCATCGTTGTATTTGCTTACGTCAATAGATCCTCCGGTCTGGAAATCCGGATAAAATCTGAATTCCTCTCCTTTTAAATAAGAAATAGAGGCATCCAGCAGTTCATTGAAATTATGAGGGAGTATCTTGGAAGAAAGTCCAACCGCGATGCCTTCTACTCCTTGTGCCAATAATAATGGGAATTTAACCGGCAGCGAAATGGGTTCTTTATTGCGTCCGTCATAAGAAGGTTGCCAATCTGTTGTTTTCGGATTGAAAACAGTTTCCAAGGCAAATTTAGATAAACGGGCCTCGATGTAACGAGGGGCAGCGGCACCGTCACCGGTAAGTATGTTTCCCCAGTTTCCCTGGCAATCCACTAATAACTCTTTTTGCCCCAGTTGTACTAATGCATCCCCAATAGATGCATCCCCGTGAGGGTGAAATTGCATGGTATGCCCTATTACATTCGCCACCTTGTTATAGCGGCCATCATCCAGTCTTTTCATGGAGTGGAGGATACGGCGTTGTACCGGTTTCAATCCATCATTGATGTGAGGAACGGCCCGTTCCAGAATTACATAGGATGCATAGTCTAAAAACCAGTCCTGATACATTCCGGACAGATGATGAGTAATCTTGCTCTCTGTCTTGGAAGGAACTTTGTATTCGGAATGGCTGTCTGAGGAGGCCTCTGTGGTAGAAGTTCCGTTAGAAACTTCTTCTGTATTGTCTGTTATATTGTTTTCGTTATTCTCTATAATATCTTCTGGTCTCATATATTTTTAAACGCCAAATTTGTGCTAATCCTTGCAAATATAGCGAAAAAAAACAGGATAAGAAAGTCCTAAATCTATAAAATCCCTTATTCTCTATCTGGTCTGTTAACATTTTAAAAATGAAATCAATAAAACGATTATCCGGATGTGAGTAATGGCTTTAAAGCAAAAACGGAGACATATTAAGTGCCTCCGTTTTGAGTATTTATTACTGGATTGATTTTTAAATCTTATAATATTCCTCCCAGCCTTTTCTGGGTGGTTCACCAACCAGCATTTGATTTGCCAGTGCATTGTTAGTAATTTGCTTTGTATTACGATCAAATAAAAGCTTTTCTCCTAATTGCTGGCTTAATACACCTAAACAAAATACTTGGCTGAGAGGACCGGCTACCGAGAACGGAGAGCGGGGTTTTTCTTTACCCATACAGCTTAACAGGAAGTTTGCATAGTGGTTGGATGTACTTGCTGGTACATCCGGTAATTGTGGATTCAATGCTTTTGCTTTTTCGTCCGGCAGAATGGACAGCGTACTACCGTGAGACCCTCCTTTGAATGTTAAAGTTTTAGTGTAAATCTCTTTTCCCGGATTCAGTTTTGCCGGTTGAATGGCTCCTCCTGCTACAGGTGGGATATTGGGATCAATTTCAGAAACTCCGTATTCTTTCGGAACTGAAGGAATGTTGTCCAATCCGTCATACCAGGTCACGTCTACTGCAGGCATATTCCCCCGTTCCGGGAATTTGAATATAATGGTAGAGGACATCGGGAAGAAGAACTTATTATGATCTTTCAGGTAAGTAGGATTCACCTCCGTCGGTAGTCCCAGATTAAGAAATTCGTGAGCTGTATCCAGAATGTGTGCTCCCCAGTCGCCCAGTGCACCCATACCAAAGTCATACCAGCAACGCCATTGCCCGTTTATAAAATCTTTATTGTAATCATGATGCTTTACAACTCCCAGCCAGGTATCCCAGTCTAATGTGGAAGGAATTGGTTCTGCAGGAGGGAAACTGGTAATTTTCGGATCCCATCCGTGCCAGCGGCGCGGAGAGTTCATGTGTGCCGTGATAGCTGTTACATCTTTAATGATACCGGCATCTACCCATGCTTTAAACTGGAAATAGTTCGCATCCGAATGGCCCTGGTTACCCATTTGAGTAACTACTCCATACTTCTTTTCTCCTTTCATCATTAATTCCACCTCATTGAAAGTGCGGGCCATTGGTTTTTCAACATACACATGTTTACCATGTGCCATGGCTTCCATAGTGATAGGGAAGTGAGAGTGGTCAGGAGTACCTACGGTTACAGCATCAATCTTATCTGCCATTTTATCGAACATTTGCCGGAAATCCTGGAAACGGGGTGCATCCGGAAACATGTTCATGATCTCCTGTGTATGAGGAGCTCCCATATCTACATCACAAAGAGCGACAATGTTACATAAACCGGTCTTGTAGAGATCCTTTGCAATCTCTCCTCCACGGTTTCCGATACCGATAAGAGCCAGATTTACACGGTCATTAGCGCTGATAAAGGGAGTGGTAGGTAATGTGCGGCTTTTTGCCGGTGTCCAGAAGGCCGGTAAAGCCGTAGTTGCTGAAAGAGCAAGTGCCTGTTTCAGGAACAGACGACGGTTGATTTCGTTTGATTTCATGGTCTGTAAATTATATTTTAAAGTAATGTTTGCGCAAACACAAAATGAATGAGGGTATAAATATACATGATAAAATGCTAAGTGTTTGCGAAAACACCTAAAAAAATAACTATATTTTGCATTTTATTTGATTACTATACGTTATTTTCTTCTCCCTATTTACATGTCATATTGCCAAAAAATCATTTACTTTGCATCTCTTATAGAAATGAATATTACAAGATTGCATATCACATGGCACAAGAAGATGTTTTTAAGAAATTAGTATCACACTGCAAAGAATATGGTTTTGTATTTCCCTCTTCCGAGATTTATGACGGATTGGGAGCGGTGTATGATTATGGTCAGAATGGCGTTGAGTTAAAAAACAATATTAAAAAATATTGGTGGGATAGCATGACTCTACTTCATGAAAATGTAGTAGGGATTGATTCGGCTATCTTTATGCACCCAACCATCTGGAAAGCTTCCGGGCATGTGGATGCATTTAATGATCCGTTGATTGATAATAAGGATTCCAAGAAAAGATATCGTGCGGATGTTCTGATTGAGGATTATCTGGCAAAAATAGATGAGAGGATCGATAAAGAGGTAGCAAAAGCGGCTAAACGTTTTGGAGAAGCGTTTGATGAATCTCAGTTTCGTGCTACCAACGGTCGTGTTCTGGAGCAGGAGGCTAAGAAACAGGAGGTACATACCCGGTTTGCACAAGCATTAAATGAGTCTAATCTGGAAGAGTTGCGTCAGATTATTCTGGATTGCGAGATTGCCTGCCCTATCTCCGGAACCCGTAACTGGACAGAAGTTCGCCAGTTTAATCTGATGTTTGCTACGGAGATGGGATCAACCGCTGATGGAGCCATGAAGGTGTATCTGCGTCCCGAAACGGCCCAGGGTATCTTTGTAAACTTTCTGAATGTACAGAAAACAGGCCGTATGAAAATACCTTTTGGAATTGCTCAGATTGGTAAAGCATTCCGGAATGAAATTGTAGCGCGGCAGTTCATTTTCCGTATGCGTGAGTTTGAACAGATGGAAATGCAATTCTTTGTGCGTCCCGGTGAAGAAATGGAATGGTTCAACCAATGGAAGGAGTTTCGTCTGAAATGGCATAAAGCACTGGGGCTGGGAGATAATAAATATCGTTATCATGATCATGAAAAACTGGCTCACTATGCAAATGCGGCTACTGATATTGAATTTGAAATGCCTTTCGGATTCAAAGAGGTAGAGGGTATCCATAGCCGTACCGATTTTGACCTGAGCCAACATGAAAAATATTCCGGTAAGAAAGTACAGTATTTTGATCCCGAACTGAATAAAAGCTATACGCCGTATGTTGTGGAGACCTCTATCGGGGTAGACCGGATGTTCCTGAGTGTACTGGCAGGTTCTTATTGTGAAGAAACACTTGAAAACGGAGAGAGTCGCGTGGTTCTGAAATTGCCGGTCGCATTAGCTCCTGTAAAGTTAGCTGTCATGCCGTTGGTAAAGAAGGATGGCCTTCCTGAGAAAGCACGTGAAATCATTAATTCCCTGAAATTTGATTTCCGCTGTCAATATGATGAGAAAGATTCAATCGGTAAACGTTATCGTCGTCAGGATGCGATCGGTACGCCATACTGTATTACTGTTGATCACGATTCTCTGAAAGATAATTGTGTAACGATCCGTTTCCGTGACACCATGGAACAGGAACGGGTAGCAATAGACCAGTTACAGACTATTATTGCAGAGAAAGTGAATATGAGCAATTT
>JAJQES010000464.1 GCA_021201565.1 Tannerellaceae bacterium | reverse complement strand
CCGGATATTGAGTATATGTCTCACTGGTAAAAATAATCCTGGCTGCCCGTTTCGCTTTCACAGGTGATTTCAGTATGAACTCCCCGGCAAGCAATTGTTTAGGTGTACCCGGTTTGTACAGCGACATCGAATAAAAGCCCGTACCTTTGGTAGTTTCATCAAAAGAACTGACCAGATACGTCCCTTCCGGATCCAACCCTCTTTCCTCCGGATCCAGTTTCTCCAGCCGGTATCTCGTCCGGGTAGTCCGTCCATTTCCCGTCAGATTCACCGGCGCATGCCGTCCCTGCGGATCAAATTTCCAGATGTCATACCGGTCGTAAATAAGCAGAAATTCGTCATGCATTGTCCACCCGGCGATCCCGTGGGCAGCAGGGAAATCGGGCACATCATTCTCCTCATTCCAGGCGTTGAAATCCCGTGGGGTTGTTAACCGGAACTCTTTTTTCAGGTCAATGCAATAAGTGTACCATGAACTATCTGCAGGTGAATACCAAACCGCATAGTTTCCCTCAGGGGATAGCTGGGGGCGGCCGAAGAGTCCATACCGGATCAACTCTTTCCAACCTGTCTTTACCTCTATCGTATACAGATTCACCTGCTCACGTCCCCGCCACATACGATCCACATCATACGGTTTGGAAGTTACTCCCAGCACAGTAGCGGCATCCCGTCCCGGATTGGTAATAATCTGCGGGATATCCGGAGAAGCCAACCCGGTGATCATACTATCCGGCAGATGCAGGACAGCCAGATAGGTTCTTTTCAAATCCGTTTTCCGGTTATGATCCTGTTGCGTATATTGTACCCCTTCATTCCAGGTCCATACATGTACATCAGGCCGGTTTTCAGCCAGGAGAGTCGAATCCTTTTCACGGGGTACCGGAGCGATTCCCAGATAGATATACTCCGTAGTCTCACCAAACCCCAGACGCCCTTCCGGCATCCCTACCAGATGCTTATCCGCTACTTTCCGGGCCACTCTCCCCTGCTCTGCCAAATACAGTTCATAGGCATACGCAGCCGAATCTTTCTCCTCACAAAACAGGAAGGCCAGGCGGTCCCCGGTTTTATCAAATGTGACCTGCTTATAGACTCCTTTTCCTTCTTTTCGCGGAACACTCTTTTGTTGCCCGGTCGAAAAAGTATATAATCCGCCTGGCAGGCTGTCATGGGCAGGTTGCGAGAGGTAGTAGAGGATCTCCCCCTTTTCCGCGAAACCATAGGCTGTGACAAACGGAAACTCGTACACACCACTCCCATCCAGTGACCGCACATACAAGGTCGAATCCTTTTTGGTCCCCCGCTGGTAAGCGATCCAGTCTGTAGTCCCCGCTAATTTATAAGTCCGTACCGAGTCAATCACCTCCTGACGTCTATCTTTCATCCGGTGCAACACCAATTTATCCATAGGCATCTCCTCCTTTTTCGTTTTCCGGAGTTTCAGGGAATCTGTCTCCGCTTTAGAGGGTACTACCGAAACAACCAGGAAGTCCGAAGAGGGCGAAAAATCCATCCGGGTTCCCAACGGAATGGATTGTTCCACCTTACCGGCCGCGTCATACAAAAGGACCGACGGATCCCCCTGCCAGGGAGCCTTCCGAACCGCGATCCACTTTCCGTCATCCGAGATCTTCTTATCTGTAATCCGTTCCCACGCCGCCAGGTCATCCACCGTTAACGGCCGTTTCTCAGCCTGCCCAAAACCAACGGTAGCCCACACTAAAAAACACCACCCATATAATCCAACTCTTTTCATTCTATTTAAGTAGTTAGTCATTACATTTTCCGATGCAATATACACAAAAGTATTCGTTTTCTAAACACAGAATAGATACTTCCTACGGAATTCCGAGAGAAATCAAATAGGTCTGCGAAACTGTTTTATTAGGTCTGCGAAACTGTTTTGACGGGTCTGCGAAAGTATCCGACAGTTTCGCAGACCCGCTGATTAAGTTTCGCAGACCTATTTGATTCACTTTCGCAGGAGGAATCGAATAAGGGGCACGAAAGAGTTTTTAGATGCCCGCAGGTTGCTATTTTGGACGAAGACCTCCTAATCTACCTCACACCAAAGCTATATTAACAACATTTAACGAATTCAAGAGCCGTAAAAAGAACAAATAACCTCCGGAGACGACCATGTAAAAATCAATAAAGAACTAATATACAGTGTATTATAAAAACAAACATGGTCGTCTACCGCCTATTTTTGTTTCCATTTCTCCTACTTATCTTTGTCACAGAATGATTTGACTAAAACACTTAAAATCTATAGAGTTATGTATAAACAAAAAGCCATGAACCGGCTCTATGAAGCCCGTCAGAAATTCCATTTGGGCGCCACTCCTCAGTCTCTTTTCTATGAACTGCTGAGAATTTTCTCTGCTGCTAAATGGGAAAAAGAGGAGATTACCTGTAGTACCCAACATCTATGCCACGCCTTACTTATTAGTGACACGACCCTGCGCTCGGCCCGTGCCAAACTGGTAGAAGCCGGCTTGATTACCTACACACCCCCCTCCAAACATAAACAGGCCGGTCGCTATTCACTGGTACTTGTAAAATCCAGGCAGTCTGTTAAAGCGAATAGCCAAAAAGAAAAGGAAACGGTAGGCATTACCGAAGAAAATACCGGAATAAATAGCCCAATTAATGCCGAAATAAATGCCGAAATAAATGGGCACTGTAATTATATAGATATAGATAAATCTATATCTAATAATATATTATTAAAAGAAAATAAAAAGAAAGAGAACAAAATAGAGGAAAACCGTCCGCCGGAGTGTAGGGCGCAACCGTCTTCCGCCTACCGGCTGGAAACCGAACGGCAGGAGTTTGAGAAGTTCCGTCTGAGGTACCCGGGCATTAAACGGGGACTGGATACGGAGGTTTCATAAGAACTATGTATAGAATAAATCCGGGGAAACGAGAGTTATAATCCCGGATGGAGAGTAATACTCAGGTTTTCCCTCTGAAAAGCTCCCCCTTTGGGGGAGTTGAGGGGAGCCGGGCTTCTTAGAATGTCAACCGTTGTTTCAACCGTTCTACGTACAAATCAATGCGTTCCATTTCGGAGGAGATGGGAATATTCTGGGGGCATTTGCGGACACAGATATCACATCCTATACAATGGTTGGCCTGCCGTAATTTGGGTACGCTCCGGTCGTAACCGGCCAGAAAGGCCCGGCGTGCCTGCCGGTAGTTGGGATCCTGTGAACTTTTTACCAGATTCTCTTCACTTATACACCGGTTGTAATGGCCAAACGTCGCCGGAATGTCTAATCCGTACGGGCACGGCATGCAATATTGACACTCTGTACAAGGGATATAGTCCGAACGGAGCATTAACTCGGTTACTTCCTCGAGCGCCTGGTCTTCGGAGGGTGTGATGGGATCAAGGGGTGAATACGTTTGTACATTCTCCTGCAGATGCTCCATATAGACCATTCCGCTCAATACGGTCAGTACATGTCCGGGGGTGCCCGCATACCGGAAGGCCCAGGTGGCGGCACTATCCTCCGGCCGTTCCCGTTTCAGGATTTCCAGCGCATGCCGGTTCAGGCGTGCCAGCCTGCCGCCCAGTAACGGTTCCATGATGACAGCCGGGACATTTTTCTTTACCAGTTCACCATACAGATATTCTGCATTCGTATTACGTCCGGTTGCATTTTTCCAGTCAATGTAGTTTAACTGGATCTGCGCAAAGTCCCACTGCATATCCAGGGACAACAGGTAATCAAACACGGCGATATCTCCGTGATAGGAGAAACCCAGGTTTCGGATACGTCCGGCTTTCCGTTCTTCGATTAAAAAGTCCAGGATACCATTCTCGATAAAGCGGCTCCGGAAAGCGTCCATCCCATCCATTCCAATCCCATGTAAGAGATAGTAATCCATGTAATCCACCCGGAGATCGGTCATGGATTTCCGGTACAGAGCGATAGAGGCTTCGCGGCTTCTTACTTCAGGGGTGTTGGCAAAGTTTGACATTTTGGTCGCAATGAAATAGCTTTCCCTCGGATGGCGGCTCAGGGCGATGCCGGTCGCCGTTTCCGACCATCCACGTACATACACCGGCGATGTGTCGAAATAATTTACTCCATGGGCAATCGCATAATCCACCAGGTCGTTTACTGCGTCCTGGTCTATTTCTTCCCCGGAACCATCTGCTTTCTGGCGTAAAGGCCACCGCATACAGCCATACCCCAACAGGGACACTTTATCCCCTGTGTGTGGATTGACCCGGTAGGTCATTTCACCACCACCGGTTCCCGGTTCCTGTTGTCCGGCTGAACCGCATCCGGCCAACGCTGCCGTAGAGACCGCGGTCCCCGTTCCCAGGACCTTTAGAAACCGTCTCCGGTTCATTTCTTTTTTTCTATCGTTTGTTTTCATAATTTTTTTTTAGTAGTTGGTAGTTAGTAGTTGGTAGTTAGTAGGAATTCTCCTGCGGAGAATAGAAAATAAAACGAGCAGAGCGAGTTTCTACTAACTACTAACTACTAACTACTTTTAAACAATTCTCTGTCTTTCATTTCCCTGTACGTAGATGGCACTGTAGGGCCGGGAGGGACATAGATGTTCGCAGGCCCCGCAGCCGATGCAACGTTCCGTATCAATGGTTGGAATGCGCAGTGAGTTTTCATCTGCCGGGTCACGGGGCACCAGAAAGATGGCATGTACCGGGCAGTGCCGTTCACAGATCCGGCAGGTCACCTCGTCGCGGTTTACCACACAGTTGTCTTTTACCCATACGGCGCGCCCGATCTGGATAGCAGATTTATCGGCCGTGGTAATTTTCCGGATGGCTCCTGTTGGACATACTTCCGAACACTTGGTACATTCCGGGCGGCAATAGCCCCGTTGATAGGTGATCTCCGGTTGCATAAACGTAGCCGGTTTTGAAGAAGGGCGGAGGATTTGATTCGGACAAACGGATATGCATAACTGGCAGGCAGTGCAATGTTGGCCGAACCGGCGTAAACCGGTTGCTCCGGGAGGAATCACCGGAAGGCCGCGTGCCGGCTCTTTTTTCTTTTCAATATATGCCAGTCCCCCATCCACATGGAGTTGTTGGGCTTTTACTGTGATTGTTGTCAGTGCCAGTACAGAGGTCGCCGACAGAAACCGGCGGCGGGAAGTGGGTGGTGGGGTCACTTTCCGTTGAGGAATATACTTCATGGCCTGCCGGTTGCATGTTTCCAGACAGTTCATACAGGCTACACACCGGCTATAATCAATTGTCTGGTTTTTAGCATCTATACAGGCTGCTTTACAGTTGCGGGCACAAAGTCCGCATGTATTACATTTCTCTGTATCAAATACAGGTTTAAACAGGGAATATGTAGAGAGAAATCCCAGCACTGTTCCTACGGGACATATTGTATTACAATAGGTACGTCCGTTTCGCCATGCCAGAAATCCAATGATACCAAATGTCAGGAGAGCCACTACAAAGGTAGGGATGCTCCGGATCCATACATCTACGGAGTAGAATGTATAACTATCCGCCCGTTCTGCCAGGTAAGCCAGGATGTTGTTTCCCCACTGGTAAAAGGGTGCAAACAGGTTGGAGGCGATCCGCCCAAATGAACTGTAAGGTTCCAGCAGGGCAAACAGGGAATGTAAGGAAGCAAAAAAGCTGATACCCAATGCGATGATAAACACAGCCAGCATACTATACCGTACGCCTGTTCTGGCCGGTGAATAGCGGTACCGGTGTTTTTTCTGTTTCGCTCCCATCCATCCCGCGAGATCCTGGAACACCCCCAACGGACAGATGACCGAACAATAGACCCGTCCAAACAACAGGGTCAGCCCTACCAGGCCTATCACAATCCCGGCATTCAGGGCGAGCAGTGCCGGAATAAACTGGATACGTGCCAGCCAGCCGAACCAGCTGTGCAGCGTTCCGGTAAAGTCAAGGAACAACAACGTAATAAGCGCAAAAAAGAGAATGGCTAAAATAACTCTGAACTTTCGTAACATATATCATTTTTTAGTAAGCATTGCAATTCACGGCTACAAAAATGATGATTTATTTGTCACGCTCTTCTTTCTGTTGCACTAACAGGACAAAAAAGGGACTAAAGACGACAACACATCCGCCCTACCCTTTCCGGAAAGGGAGGTGTGAAGTATTGATATTCTGAAAAAACGCTCTTTATTTTGTGCCCGGATGAATTAATCCTTCTATATTTGCATGGGTTATCAAACATGAGGGCAAATCAATATAACATACTTCGTAGTAAAGCGTGGATACTGTTCCTGGTATTTATGTTCCCGTTTGTATTGAAAGCTTTTCACCGGCACGAAGCGCCTGCCTGTTGTCACAGGGTTCACCACGAGAGTACTTCGGATCCGGTCGGTGAGGAGGAGACTCCCGGTGATGATTGTTTTATCTGCCATTTTACGTACTCCTTTTTTATTTCTGCAGAGAATGTATTTACAGGAGTAGTCATTTCTATATACTCTTTTTATTTGCCTGTTTTCCCGGAAGCCATTCTCAACCTCCGGCTACCGGCCTGCCAGTTGCGGGGCCCTCCTTTTTGAATGAATAAGAATATTTAATTTTTTTACTTCTTATTTCTTACTTCTTAACTTCTAAAATATGCATATAAGATATATGGCGGTCCTTGTATATGGACTGTCTGCTATCTCCTTATATGCCAGGCATCCGGATACCGTGACCCATGTTTCATTGTCTGACATCGTTGTCAGTGAAACAGCCGGCCGTATCCGTTCAGGGAATAGTGCGCTTTCCGTTGAAAGTGTAGGAAAGGAGATGTTGCGTGAACAATTCACGGGCAACCTGATGCAGGCATTGGAGTATGTGCCCGGGGTCCGGTCTATGGATATAGGGTCTGGTTTTTCCAAACCCATGATCCGGGGAATGGGATTTAACCGTGTGGTCGTGACAGAAAACGGAATCAAACAGGAGGGCCAGCAATGGGGTGCCGACCATGGACTGGAAATAGATGCGTTTCATGTTGAACAGGTTACCATCCGGAAAGGTCCCTCTTCTTTGTTATATGGCAGTGATGCGATGGGAGGAGCGATTGAGATCACTCAACGGCCTGCGCCATCTACGGATCAACTGTTTGGAGAGGTGTCCCTGCTGGGTAAATCAGTGAATGACCTGTTAGGTGCATCGCTGTTAATGGGTGTAAAAAGAGGCAAATGGTATAGTAAACTCCGGTATTCGGACTATCATTTCGGGGATTACCGGGTCCCTACGGATGCCATTATTTACCTGACACAACGCATCCCCATCTATCATAACCGGTTGAAGAATACGGCGGGAAAAGAACGGGACGTTAATTTCTTTACTGAATACCGTAACCGGCACTACCTCTCCCGGTATGCGGTTAGTAATACCTGGCAGAAAACCGGCTTTTTTCCGGGTGCCCATGGGATTCCTGATCCTTCCCGGGTGACAGATGATGGGAGCAGCCGTAATATTGAACTGCCTTTTAGTTCGGTGAACCATCTGAAAGTTAGCACTTTCCAGCAGTATCATTGGGACGGGATCACCGGGCAGTGGCATCTGGGCTACCAGAACAACCGGCGGCAGGAATGGAGCCGGTTCCATACTCATTACGGCACTCAGCTTCCCCCGGAACAGGATCCGGACAAAGAGCTGGATTTTAACCTGCATACCGCAAGTTCAACTATGAAACTCCGGTGGACAGGCCATCCGGATTGGGAACATACGGCCGGTTGGGAGGTACAATACCAGCGGAATACGATCGGGGGATACTCGTTTTTGTTACCGGAGTATCACCGGTTTACCACGGGAATCCTGTGGCTCAGCCAGTACCGGCTCCGTCCGGATCTAACCTTGAGTGGTGGCGTGCGGTATGATGTTGGCCGGATACGGGTTGCTGCCTTTGAAGATGTTTATCTGGAAAACTATCTGGACCGAGAAGGTGCTTCGCCGGAAACTATTGAACAATACAAATGGCGGAGCCGGAAGGTAAACCGTACGTTTGGAGACGTATCGGCTTCGCTGGGCGTGGTGTGGCAGGCTGGTGACCACCAGTTGGTGAAAGTCAATGCCGGCCGTAGTTTTCGTCTGCCGGGAGCCAATGAGCTGGCAGCCAATGGAGTCCATCACGGCACGTTCCGGCATGAACAGGGTGACCCCGGACTCGGATCGGAAAGAGGCTGGCAACTGGATGCTTCCTACCAGTTTATGAAAAGTGGTTGGGAGGTGAGTGTGACTCCGTTTGTGAGCTGGTTCAGCAACTATATTTACCTGAGTCCTGCGGGCGAATGGTCTATCCTGCCCCACGCCGGACAGATGTACCGCTACGCAGGTGCCAGGGCTCTTTTTTCAGGAGCCGAGGTCTCCCTGTCAGGTACCCTGAGGTATGGGTTTGATTACCGGTTTTCCGGTGAATATGTTTATACGTCTAACCGGGATGAAAAGATCCCTATTAGTTTTTCACCTCCTCCCTCTATGCGGCATCTGCTTGGATGGCAGAAAGGGAGTTTCCGGGTATATGGTGAATGGCAGGCCATCGCTGCTCAAAACCGGGTAGACCGTAATGAAGATCCGACTCCGGGTGCTTATCTGTTCCATGCCGGTCTTTCCTATGATCTCTCTTTTGGGAGTACCCATGCGGAAATCACACTGGCAGGACACAATTTACTCAATAAAACATATTATAACCATTTGAGTTTCTACCGGAAAGTGGAGATACCAGAACCGGGCAGAAATATACAGTTACTGATTAAAGTACCATTTAAAAGTTTATTAAAATGAAAACAGCAACATTCTTTTTAACAGTGATAGCTACTTTATTTGCCACTGCTTTCCTGACCGCCTGTGATGAAGACGGAGATACCACTAAACCGGCTATCCACCTGGTTTCTCC
This sequence comes from Tannerellaceae bacterium, assembly GCA_021201565.1. Classification (GTDB taxonomy): domain Bacteria; phylum Bacteroidota; class Bacteroidia; order Bacteroidales; family Tannerellaceae; genus UBA4116. The sequence goes on along the minus strand of JAJQES010000464.1, from coordinate 1,714 downwards.
TGCGGAAGGAGCTGTATTGATTATTGGCGAACGGATTGATTTTGAAGCGGTCTTTACTGACAATGAGAACCTGGGTTCTTATAAAATTGATATTCATGATGCAAGCGGTCATACGCACGGCCACGATGAAAGTGATGGAGACTACGGTCATGATCATGGAGATAGTAAGGAGGACGCATTTTCTTTTGTGGATACCTGGAATCTGTCGGGTATAAGCCAGACTGTAAAACACACGGACATCCTGATCCCTTCCTCAGCGACACCCGGTGCCTATCACCTGGTTGTTTATTGTTATGATGCCTCCGGCAATGAGACGTATGTGGCACGTACTATTTCATTTGTTGATAAATTGGAATGAAGTTATTAGAATGGGCAGGTACTACTCTGGTGGCCGGAGAGGCTCCCCCAATTTAGTTCCCCGCGAAGGCGGGGACCGCACCGGAACAGGCAGTGTTCTGATTTATAACTCTTTACATAACAGGGGAATGTTTATAGCCGCAAAGCGGCTATGGAAGTTACAAACTTCCAACTGTTTCTGCTCCGGGTTGTAAACCCGAAGCAACTTATACCTCTTTACTGGTGTTTGATTTCGGGATTGGCTCCGGCTTCAATTAATAAGCGGGCAGCTTCTTCCAATCCATGGCGGTAGGCGATCTGTAAGGGGGTTTTTCCCTGTTTGTTGCGATAATTCACATCGGCTCCATATTCCAGCAAGACGGGTATTACTTCGGGGTAGAAGTTTTCGAGGGCCAGCATCAGAGGAGAATACCCCTGTTTATTGATCCGGTTGACATCGGCTCCTGCTTTGACCAGTTCGATTGCGATCGACGAATGATTCTGTCCGGGATAGGCGGATGGGTCCGCATGGGCTCCCCGGTCTCTATCCGAACGGTTCCCTACCGGGACCGCCAATAACCTGCACCTGCACCCGGCTTCGCCTAATGCATGATCCAGGGCCGTGTTACCATCTTTATCTTCCTGGTTCACATCAGCTCCTGCCCGGATCAGCAGTTTGGCTACATCGGGTGATACCTGCTGTCTCATATCCTGTGTACATGCTTCATAGCCCTGCCAGGCATTCAGAATAAGAGGAGTATCATAATCAAACAGGTCTTCGTCATGAAAATACCAGTAGCTTCCTTTGGGTGGCCGCTCAAAACTATTTACATCCGCTCCTTTTTCAATCAAATAAGCGACCATTCGCGCGTTGCCCAGCCGGGCTGCCCGTTTGAGAGACCTGTTTAGTTGAGGCCGGGACAGGTTGATGGGTATTCCCCACTTTTCAAACAGAATGAGTACAGTCATATTGAGTGCCAATTGTTCGCAGGTAACCGGGTCGGATACATCCACACCATGCAGGATCAGCCATTCGGCTGTTGCCGGATCTCTGGCATACCAAAGAGCATTGCGCCCTTCCTGGTCTTTGACATGGATGTCTATTCCTTTTCTGTGGAAAAGTATGACAGATGGCAGGTCACCATGTCGCACACATTGTAAAAAGGCCTGTGGATACCATTCCCGGTTTATATTTTCATCTATCAGGAATTCAAGGATGGGTGTTGTCGGATAGTATCCATCTGCAAAGTAAAGGATCAGCGGGAGGCCGCCAAACAGGGGTTCCCCTTCCTCTTGTTCAAGCAGGTAACGGGCTACATGAAAAGACATCTGGTCGAGGGCATCCACCAACCCTCTTACCGTATCGATACTGTTTATT
>JAJQES010000098.1 GCA_021201565.1 Tannerellaceae bacterium | reverse complement strand
GAATATAATATGGAATCAATTGACAATTGTCCATTTTCAATTGTCCATTGATAAAGTTAATTAAATCTATGAAGCGATGAAAAAAATGATGTTTGGTATGTTGTTGCTCCTGGCGGGGATGTTATCCGTAGCGGCGCAACAGGTGAGTATCTCCGGACAGGTACTGGATGAACAGAATGAACCTTTGATCGGTGCTACAATTACTGTGAAAAGCACTTCACAGGGAACCATTACGGACCTGGATGGGAATTTTAGTTTGCAAGCGGCCCCAACGGACCAGATCGTGGTCAATTACCTGGGGTATAAAGCTCAAACTCTTACGGTTGGAACTATCCGGCACTTCTCTGTCGTGCTGGAACCGGCTGTGAATGAAATGGATGAAGTTGTCGTGATCGGATATGGTACCCAGCGGCGTAGTGACATCTCGACAGCGGTTGCCTCTGTAAATATGAAAGATATTACCCAGAGCGGGTCGGCGCAGACGCTGGAGGCTTTGCAGGGTAAAGTAAGTGGTGTGCAGATCATCCCGACCGACGGGTCGTTGTCCAGTGGGATGACGTTCCGGATCCGTGGAGTAAACTCGGTGACCGGAGGTACGCAGCCTTTGTTTGTGATTGACGGGGTGCCGATGCCGGCGCAACGGATTACGAATGATGGGACGGAAACGGTAAACAATCCGTTGCTGGGGTTGAATCCGAACGATATTGCTTCGATGGAGATCCTGAAAGATGCAGCTGCGGCGGCGATCTATGGGGCAAACGGTTCCAACGGGGTGATCCTGATCACAACAAAACAGGGAAGCGCGTCAACCAAACCTAAATTTTCCCTGAATTATACGCATGGGCTTGACTGGAGCCCCAGTGTTCCGCTGGAAGTTCTTTCTCCGGAAGAGTATGCACATAAGATGTTGAATTATGCTACGTTCGACAGTCCGAATGTGATCAATTTCTGGCAGGGGGTGATTGATAAAGAAGGATGGAATGATCCTTCGGTGCATAACTGGATGGATGAGATCACCCAGGTGGCCCATAAAAATGAGATCAATGCCAGTATGTCGGGAGGAACCAAAGGCACTAACTATATGGTATCCCTGGGGTATCTTAATAATACAGGAATTATCCGCCGTTCTGCATTTGACCGTTTTACTTCCCGCCTGAACCTGAACCAGGAGATCAATTCAAAAATGAATGTAGGGATCAATCTCTCTTATTCCACTTCGCGGGACAAGAACCCAATCAATGACTGGTCGCAGTCCGGCGTGGTACTGAATGCCCTGCAACGTTCTCCTTTCCTGTTCTATCCGGGGCTGTCGGATGTAATGAATTATAACAACATTAATGTCATGAGTCCGCTGGTGGCTGTGGAACAGGTGGATATTAAAAACAATTATGACGAGTTGAATGCCCATATCTTTTACAATTACCAGATCCTGAACGGGCTGACCTTCAATACGGGTGCTTCGGTACGGAAATATACTGTGGGGCAGGAGCGTTTCTGGGGACCGGATACCTGGTTCGGACAATCGGAACGGGGACGTATGGAGCTGAACAACCGCAATGAGGATAGCTGGGTATATGAAGCCCGTCTTCAATACAACAAGGATATTGAAAAACATTCATTTTCTATTATGGGAGCGTTTGAAGCTTCTAAATGGACTATGAAAGATGTGTATAACAAAGCGACTAACTTTGAGGATACTGCTTTGGGAATCTGGGGGATTGACCAGGGATTGGTTACGTACGCGCCTAAATATACATACGATGCCAACCAGACACTGTCTTACATTACCCGTGCGACTTACTCATTCAACCAGCGGTATGTGTTGAATGCCTCCCTGCGTGTGGACGGCTCATCCAAATTCGGGGTGAATAACAAGTACGGTTATTTCCCGGCAGTCAGTCTGGCCTGGCGTGCTTCGGAAGAAGAGTTTATCAAACAGTTTGATTTTATCTCCAACCTGCGGGTACGTACCAGTTTCGGGATGACCGGAAACAACCAGATCCCTTCCTACCAGTCATTAGCGCAACTGGCCAATAACAAAGTGGTGATGAATGGCAACACGGTGGAGATCGGGCGTTACCCGAGCAATGTAGTCAACAACGACCTGAAATGGGAAAGCCAGAAACAGTATAACATCGGACTTGATTTCGGAGTGCTGGACAACCGTTTCTCACTGACGGCGGATCTGTATTACAAACGGATTGACGATATGTTGTTACAGGTAAATATTCCTTCCACTTCCGGTTATACACAGGCATGGAAGAATGCCGGTTCAATGGAGAATAAAGGAATGGAATTTTCCGTGAATGCCAACTGGCTGACCGGTGCTTTCAAATGGTCAACCGACCTGAATATCTCTTTTTATAAGAATAAGATCCTGTCGCTGGACGGCGACCAGTACCAGCAGTTCTATGACCGTGGTATCAATAGTAAGATCACCAGTGATGTGTTGTTGCGGGTAGGCATGCCGGTAGGGATCTATTACGGGTATATCTCAGACGGAGTGTATAATACGGAGGAGGAAGTCCTGAACGGATATCCGGGTGCGAACCTGCAACTGGGTGAACTGAAGGTGGTAGATGTAAACGGTGATGGGGTGATCGATGCCAATGACCGGGTACCTATCGCGAATGTAAATCCCAAACATACAGGTGGTATCGGGAATACATTCTCCTGGAAAGGGTTTGACCTGTATGCCTTTTTCAGATGGTCCTACGGGAATGATGTGATCAATGGGAATGCCTATTATCTGGCAGGGACCAGCAGTATTGACAATGTACTGAAGAGTGTCTATAACAATGTCTGGTCAGAGAAATACCCGCAAAATAACTATCCGATGTATGGTTCCGGAACCTGGGGCGAAAGTGTCATGCGGAGCGACCTGGTAGAAGATGGTTCTTTCCTGCGCCTGCAAACGTTGACATTGGGATATAACCTACCTGCGAATGTAGTAAGGAAAGTGGGACTCTCGCACATGCGGGTAGCCGTGACAGGATCTAACCTGTGGCTCTGGACACGCTATTCCGGGTTTGATCCGGAAGCGAATACCGGGTATGGAACAGTGGCACGCCTGGCGCCGGGTCTGGACATGAGTCCGTATCCACGGCCCCGTTCGGTGTCGTTCTCACTGGAATTAAACTTTTAATAACAAAAAATGAAGAAATCATGAACAGATTAAGTATACTATGGATAAGCCTGCTTTCCTTTACCATTTGTAGTTGTTCCGACTTTCTGGATGAAGATTCCAAAGGAGTATTGACGACTGATAATTTCTATAACAACGAACAGGATGCCCGGCAGGCCATCAATGGCGTCTACCGCAACCTGTCGGATTCATGGGTGACAGGTTATAATATGAAACAGATTCCGAATGACCTGCTGAAACGGGCCAGCTGGGATGAGGCGAGCGGATTGGCTAACTATACCTTTGGTCCTGAAAATTCTTATATCACAGGAATGTGGCAGGGGCATTATTCCGTAATTAAGGATTGTAATTCAGTAATAGATAATGTGACCGCTAACCAGGATAAGATTACAAACTGGGAGCGGTATGTCGGCCAGGCACGGGGTGTCCGCGCATTCCTCTATTTTGACCTGGTCAGATGGTTTGGTGATGTCCCTTTGGTATTGAATGACACGAAGTCACTGACCGGCCTGGAGGTGGAACGTACTCCGCAAAGTGAAGTCTTCCGGCAGATCATTGCTGACTTTGAATACTGCATTGAAAAGACCATGGATAAAAATGATACGTCCCACGGATACCAGTATGGCCGCTTAACAAAGGATGCCTGCCGTGGCTTCCTGGCAAAGGTTTATTTGTGGCTGGGCAGCGTGGCGCAGCGGGATGGAAAGGAAATTTACGGGACGGCAGAAGAGAATTTCCGCAAATCATTGGAGTATTCTACGCAGGTCATCCAGGGGGGACGTTATAGATTAGTAGACTATTATCCGGATGTATTCGATGCCAAGACCCGTGAAAAAGCCACCGACGAAGTGTTGTTCTGTATCCAGGGACTGACGGGAGATGAAACGGGTACGTGGACCGGGATGATGTTTGGGATACGTGGAAGCCAGGAACTGGGCGGTTCATGGGATAATATTTCCAGTTCGGACTACCACCGGATGATCTATGAACCCAGTGACTCGGTTCGCCGTCTGTGGAACTGTCCGCGGATGCAGATCCTGGAAGATGGTTCGTTATGGGGATGGGATTATCCTGTCTATTGGGATACCCGGGGAGACCAGAAACTGAGCGAAGCAGATGAAAATGATAACTGGATGCAGTGGAGCATTGGTAAGTTCAGACGGTTCCCACTGGCGGACCCGGCTTCTTATAACTATACGAATTTTGGAATGGACGAACCGTTGCTCCGGTATGCGGATGTACTGCTGATGTATGCGGAGGCCTATAATGAAGTCAACCGGGGACCGGGTGGCTATACACCGGCAACCGGAACGGACCTGACAGGTTCGACTATCCAATCGGCGTATGACGCGGTGAACCTGGTCCGTAAACGTGCGCGGATCGCCAATGAAGGGATCATCCATGAAGATGTGCTGCCTCGCCAGCTGATTACCAGCCATGTGAATGAAACAACAGAATGTGTTCCTGACTGGCAACCCCGTAGCTACGGTTATTCGTATGACGGTGTGCGGACTGTCTGGGACTATAACAGTTATGGGGACGATTACACTGCGTTCCGGAGTGAGATCCTGAATGAGCGTGCCCGTGAACTGGTGGCGGAAGGAACGGATCGCTGGTGTGACCTGGTGAGAAGAGGGATCCTGGTACGCCAGATGCAGGTATGGCGCCAGTACAATCCGTTTGTCAGTGGTCCGGAACGTTCGGTGACTACGCCGGGCATTCCTGAGAATGTAAGGGAGAAACATATGTTGTTACCCATTCCGTTAAGTGAAAGGGATGTAAATAAAAACCTGACACAAAATCCGGGATACTAAATAAATGGACAATTGACAATTGACAAGGCACAATTGTATCCGGGGAATGTATAAATTAAGAATAACAGACAATGTACTATTGGGGATTGACGGCAAACAAAATTGTCAATTATCAATTGTCCATTGTCAATTAAAAAGTTAACGATCATGAATACAACATATAAAAAAATAGCGTATCTGTTGCTGATTGGGTTGCTGGTTGCATGCGATAAGAATGATGCGGAAAAGGTGCATGTTTCGGTGCATGCGGATAAAACACAGGTAGAGGTGGGAGATCCTGTTACGTTTACCATTTCCCACAATGCACTGGCCGTTGCGATCTTTACAGGAGATGAAGGCCATGACTACCGTTCGAGTGCTACTTATATTCTGGCCGGAAAAACGGAAGAGGAGTTACAGGAGAATATCTACCGTCCGTTTGACCCGGATGTGATCCCCTATGATGTTGATTTTGCAGATACTCAGGCAGGTTCTGCTACCATTGCCGGTGGACTGGCGGATGTAGTGAATGCGGGCGAGGGGTATACGCTGATGAATATGGAAGCGGAGATTGTACAGGACGCGTCTATCGGGCAGAATGTATTGAAAGTGGTGTCTACCAATCCGGACTGGTGGTATCAGGCGCTCCGGTTCAATACCCATACCAAACTGGCGACTGATAAAACGCTGACACTGCGTATGCGGTTTGAAAAGGATTACCTGGAGGAGATCTATTCGGGAGAACCTCAGCCGGATCTCTCTACCTTCCCTGTCGTGATCCGTCTGGCGGGCATTGGAGCCGGAGAAACTGAGGTGACCTTCAGTGATGAGACGGTCTGGGATATCTACTGGCATCCGGAACTGGAGTATACGGATTATACGGTGGACCTGGCCCGGATCATAGAGGCCTGGGAAGTCGGGACCGGTAAGACAATGAATATCCTCTCTTATATCCAGATCCTGTTTACCTCTACCGGCAGTGTGGGGTATGTAGGCGATTATTTTGTGGAATCGGTTACCTATGGCGCGATTGATTATACGCCGTTTGATACGGGAGTGGCGTTGGCTGTCAGTGATAACACAGGGATTATTACCTACGAGTATACTTATCACACGCCCGGAACGTATGAAGTGGTGGTGTTAGGTACGAATACCGGTTTCAAAAGCTATTCCGGAGGCAATTATAAAGATGACCGGGGGGATAACATCACCGCCGGTGAATATGACTACAATACACAGTATTCCACTGTGGAGATTGTAGTGAGATAGAGAAAGATAAAAGCTCTCCAATCGCTTATAGGCTCATCTCCCGGGGAATTCCCCGGGAGATAACGGGCCGTCCCGGCGGGAGGTTACCGGATAGAGAATAATTGAGGTTAATAATTGGGAGATAATGAAAAAAGAGGTATCTTTAATGGATAACCTTTGATAATTAGTATCGCCTTTATATGATTGTACATTTACTACACATATTCTTATTGCTGCTCTTCCCTCCGGGGGTGGCCGGGAGAGACACGGACGCCGGTTCTGAAGAGTTGGTATTCCGGCATCTGACCCGTAATGAGGGCTTGTTGCACGACAATGTAACCTGTATCGCGCAGGATTCGTTAGGGTATATCTGGTTCGGCACTCACAGGGGATTAAACCGGTATGACGGCAACTCCATTGATTCCTATAAATATGATAACGGAAAATTGAACTCGGTCAATTACAACCGGGTGTACAGTATCCGGATCATAGGGGAACATGTCTGGCTGGCGACGGAAGCGGGCCTGGCCTGTTTTGACCTGAAAACCAAATCTTTTGTAGAGTTTCAGATCCATGATCCGGGGGATCATGCTTTTTATGCCGGGGTGCGTCTGGTAAAACCCGGAACGGGTAACCAGCTATGGCTTTTGTCGGAGACGGGCATACGTGTCGTGAATATACGGACTTATCCGGAGGAGAATAACCGGGTGGAGCTTGAGGCCCGCAAGATAGGGGATCGTTATGAGTTTTTGTCGGAGGAACTAAATCCCAAAGTTGTAACGGACCAAAAGGGAAATGCATGGATCACCGGAGGAATCTTGCATTCCTACCGGACAGATGAACAGGGAGACCTGGTTTTCTTAGGAACTGTCGGGAATGAGATCGGATCCGGCGTGCGGGATATCTGGTATGATGAAGGGGATCTGTGGATCGCTTATTTCAAACGGCTGGCGAAATACCGGATAGAAGGGGATCTGTTTATTTTGCAGAACCAGTTGGAACTGGATACGCAGAATGGCGTTTCTTCGTTGTTTGTAGATACCGGCTATGTCTGGGTGAACCTGGCAGAAGCGCTTCTGCAAATCCCGAAACATACTACTCCGTGGCAACTTATTGAACACCGGCATTCTTCCTTACAGGCTTATTCGATCGGGAGTGATATAAATAATATTTTTATTGACCGTGAACAGAACCTGTGGGTATCTACCTGGGGAGGCGGAGTTTCGTATGCCAATACTTCTCCCCGTTTTTTCCGGACAGTACCCCTGGGCATTATTCCGTCGGAAACCTCTCTCAGTTCAACCTTTATCAGTTCCCTGCATGCCGGCAATGACGGCCATATCTATATGGGAAGTAAGTTAGGGGGACTGAGCCGCTTTACGCCGGCCACCCGGCAGGTGGTCCGTGATTACTGTGTGGCTCCTCAGTTACTACCCAGTATTACCGCCATAGAGTCCGATGACCGGTTTGTATATGCTGCGGTGAAAAGTGAAGTCTTTGTCATACGGAAAAGTGATCGCCAGGTCGTTTCCTCTTTTAATATGGTGAATGACGGATATATTTTCTGGCTGGCTTTTGATAAATACAGACGGTTGTGGGTTACGACGTATGCCGGACTGGAATGTTTCGAGAACAAACAGGGAACCTGGGTTCCCGTCCGGAATTATACCCATACGACACCTGAACCCCACCGGTTGTCTACCTATATGCTGCACAATATCTATTCGGATACAGTCAAAAATGAATTGCTGGTTACTTCTGCGGTTGGTCTGAACCGGGTGATCTTTGAACCGGACGGTCGGGTGCGGCAGATCGTGAAATATCTGGCCAAAGAAGAGGATGCACAGAGCCTGAGCAGTAATTTTATCTGGCCTATCGACAAGGCGAATGATTCGGTGTACTGGATCGGAACGATGGGAAGCGGATTGAATAAGGTGACCCTGAGGGACCGGCCGGATGGTACGTTTGACTATGTGGCTACCAGCTATGGAGTCGAATCGGGTGCCACTTCCAATGATATTGAAAGTGTGGAGGTAGATCGCTACGGGAATGTCTGGTGCGGAGGGTTTTACCTGAGTTGTTTTGATGAACAGTCCGGACGGTTTAATGTTTTTGACGCGACAGATGGGTTACAGAGTCATGTATTCGGAACATCTTCCTCCTGTAAAGATGGGAAAGGAACGGTCTATTTCGGAGGGGCGCAGGGGGTAAATTATTTCACACCGCAACCCCTGGAAAGTAATACACTTACTTATCCGGTCTGGTTTACCCGTTATGCTGTCAATGGCGAAGTGGTTCCGTCGGATGTAGAGTATAGCCGGAAATTGATCCTCTCTTATCCGGATAATAACTTTTCGGTTGATTTTACTTCTCTGTCGTATGATCTTCAGCAACACATCCGTTACCGGTACAAACTGGAAGGATATGACAATGACTGGCGGTATATCGAAATGGGGAAAATGCCCACTGTTTCTTATCAGAAAATCCCGTATGGAAAACATAAACTGATTATTGAGTCCGGTGACTGGAAGGAGTGGAACAGCCAACCCTATGTATTAAGGGTTATTTCCCGGCCTCCCTTCTGGATGACCTGGTGGGCCTATACAATGTACACGCTTCTTTTGATGGGCTTTATATATATTGCTTTCCGTTATTTCCTGCGGTGGATGCAAATGAAGAATACGATTGCGATGCAGCAGGAAGAGGAAAAACGGAAAGAGGATATGATCCAGATGAAGATGCGTTTCTTTACAGATGTTTCCCATGAGTTCCGTACTCCTTTGACGCTTATTAATTCGGCTATCACTGAGATTGAAGAAGACCAGCAGATCCGTTCGGCAAAATATTTCAATGTGATCAAACGGAATACCGGGCGATTACTGAAACTGGTCAATGAACTGCTGGATTTTCACCGGTCCGATGTACACGCCGCTAAGCTGCGGGCGAACTATCTGTCTGTTTCAGACTATATCCGGTGTATCTATGAAGAGTTTAAAGGATGGGCTGAGTTATCACAGATCACGATGACGCTGGAACTTCCGGCGGAAGAAATATATATGTGGGTGGATCCGGAACATTTCAGTAAGATCCTCTCTAATTTGCTTTCCAATAGTATCCGCTATTCAAAAGCAGGAAGTGAAGTAATGATCCGGGTAGAGAGAGGAGAGGCCGGAAATATCTCTCCTGCTTATCCCCATGTGTTCCGGAATGTGGCGCATATTCTACCGGGTGAACAATTGATTGTGAAAGTGAAAGACAGCGGAGCCGGTATCACAGAGGAAAATCTTCCGGCTATCTTTGAACGGTTTCATCAGGAGGAGACAAATGCCAGTCGCAATGTCGGTTCCGGCATTGGCCTGTCACTGGTCAGATCACTGGTTGAACTGCACCGGGGAGGGATTGTGGTGAGCAGTAAGCGGGGACATGGTACGGAATTTTGTGTCCTGCTGCCTTTGGCGGATGATTGGTTAAAGCCGGAGGAGAAGATCGGGGAAACGACCTTTCGTATCCAGGAATATTTATCAGACTATGCCGTCGAGTATGAACCGTTGGAGATTGAGGAACCGTTACCGGTAGACCGGGAGGGAAAGCCGACCATCCTGCTGGTGGATGATAACCACGAGATTTTGATGGTATTGCGGGAATACCTGATCAAAGATTACCACATCCTGATGGCTATGAACGGGCAGGAAGCGCTGGAAAAATGCAGTACCTATTATCCGGACCTGGTGATTTCGGACGTAATGATGCCGAAGATGAACGGGATCGAATTGTGTACCCATCTGAAAGAGTCTCTGCGGACCTGTTTTATCCCGGTGATTCTTCTCACGGCGAAAGCGCTGATCGAACATCAGATTGAAGGGATCGAGACGGGAGCGGACGCGTATATCCCGAAGCCTTTTAATTTTAAACTGCTCAGGGCAACGATCCGTAACCTGCTGAATAAAGGACAACAGATCCGTAACACCCTGCCGGTAGATAATATCCGCCAGCGTATCCGGGATAAGAAACAGGAGGAACTGTTTGATAAACTGGTGGAACTGGTACAGACCCATCTGACGAACAGTGATTTCTCAGTGGAACATCTTTGTCTGGAACTGGGGCTGAACCGGACTAAATTATACAGTACTGTTAAAACAGTCACAGGTATGACGCTGGCCAATTACATCCGGAAGATCCGGCTCGATAAAGCGGCTGAACTCTTAAAAACCACGGACCTTTCCATCAGTGAAGTGGGATATAGTATCGGCATCGAAAGCCCGGCCTATTTTACACGCTCCTTTAAAGAGCAGTTCGGGATGTCACCGTCGGAGTTTATAAAGAAAGAGGGCTCTTCAACTCCCCGGAAGGGAACTTCTGAGAATTAGTAAAACACTTTCCTCTCTTACCCCTCCTTTTAAGGGAGGATGAGAGGGGATAAATGAATAATGATATGAAAAAAGTAGTAGTAAGTCTATTG
>JAJQES010000367.1 GCA_021201565.1 Tannerellaceae bacterium | reverse complement strand
GTATATAATCATTACATTTACAAATGTAACTGCTTTTATTTTCATATACCATACTGATTAATGACCAATAATATGATAGATATAATTTCTGCCCTACATGAAGAAGTTCTCAAACAAGATTTTCCTGATAAGGAAGAATGCCCGTTATTTCAGGAAATTGAGCAAACTATGTATGGATATTCTAAAATAGAAAACTGTATTGCAATAATAAGTAATTTTAAAACTAATAAAAGCCATCTGTTTTATGGTGATCTTGCATATAAGTTAGGTATAACTCATACTGCAAGTAAGGAAATTATAAATTCAGTTTGTGTGGATAAGGTTCTAAACAGGATTCACCCGGAAGACCTTCTTGAAAAACATTTACTTGAATTGCAATATATCCGTCATTTAAAGAGTATTCCTTCAAAGGAGCGTTCCAACTATTATATGGCCATACACCTTCGGATGTTGGATACTTCCGGAAACTATTTGGCTATATATCACCGAATTTTCTCATTGAACTTTCATCCGGGAAGTTTATCTCTCGTAGTATGTTTTTATAATTCATCTATAAATAATTATATTCCGGAAAAGACTGACGGTCTGATAATTAATTCCCTTTCTGGGGAGACTATTAAATCAAACAAAGAAAAATATACTCATATATTAACTAATAGAGAAAAGGAAATTTTGTCATTAATTGAACAAGGTAAAATGAGTAAAGAGATTTCAGATATATTATACATAAGTAAAAATACTGTAGATCGCCATAGGCAAAATATACTGGAAAAACTTCGTGTAAAGAACTCTTTAGAGGCATGCCGGATAGCAAAAAAGATGGGATTATTATAGAATACAGGCATTTTTACTTAGTTCATTTTATGCATTCATTTGTAGATATAAAAAGATAAAATATCACCGCAAATCGTTCCTGCTTTTCCGGAACTGTAGATTTATAATTTTTTATCCTTCCAAAACTCTTTAGAAGAAAGTACTGTTTTTATGTAATATGAATAATCATTTATAAGCAAAAATCAGAAGGAAGAAAAAGTTCTCTATCTGGTTCTATGCTTATTTATTATACAATTGGCTTTACAGCCTTCATTTTATCTATATATTTTATGCCTGTATTAGCAGCTATATCTACAGTAGATTTTCCTTATAAAACATCTCAGCAAACCATTAAAGAGTTTGCCAAAGACATGTTTTCAGGTACGCTACCGGAAGTAGACCGGATTCTTAGTGTGTTTGACCATACGGAAATAGAAACCCGCAATTTTTGTAAGCCCCCGGAATATTATTTTACTATACACTCTTTTGAAGAGCGGAACCGGGAATATATCCGTATTTCACTTGATTATTCCGTAAAAGCTATTGAGAAATGTCTTGCTGCAGCCCGGGTGGAGAAAAAGGATGTTACCGATATTCTTTTTGTTTCTACTACCGGCCTGGCTACTCCCAGTATGGATGCACTGATTGTAAATGAAATGAGACTAAACCCGTACATTAACCGGACGCCGGTATTCGGTCTGGGATGTGGTGGCGGGGTTTCAGGATTTGCCCGTGCCTGCACATTGGCGAAAGCGAATCCGGATGCGGTTGTACTTTTGGTAGCCGTAGAACTCTGTTCACTTACTTTTATGCGGAAAGATTTCAGTAAAAGTAATTTCATCGGCACCAGTTTGTTTTCGGACGGTATTGCTGCCTGCCTGATTACGGGGGATAAACGGATAGACCGGGATACTGTGACACCTATGATCCGGTTTGCCGGCAATAAAAGCCATTTATATTATGATTCGGCAGGAGTAATGGGATGGGATTTTACGGATGAAGGATTTAAAGTTCTTTTCTCTTCGGGTATTCCGGAAATTATATCTAAACATGTCAAAAAAGATGTCACCTCTTTTTTAGCTAAAAGCGGATTAGATATATCTGGTATCCGCCAGTTTATATTCCATCCGGGAGGAAAAAAAGTGTTGGCAGCTTATGAAAACGCATTAGGAGCGAAAGATGATTTTTTGCGTACCACCCGGGGTGTCATGAAAGACTATGGTAACATGTCCAGCGCGTCAGTATTATATGTGCTGGAACGGTTCTTTTCGCAGGGTTTTGAAGATGGCTATGGATTAATGGCATCTATGGGACCAGGCTTTTCATGTGAAATGGTATTACTTGAAATGGAGAATAAATAAGATGGTGTTCTGGCTTTTCCTGTTATTTATTATAGGTTTACGGATGGCAGAATTGCTGCTTGCCCGCCGGAATGAGCAGTGGTTGCTTAAACATGGAGCAGTAGAATATGGACAGGCCCATTATCCGGTCATTGTTGGGCTACATATCTTGTTTCTTCTTTCTTTGATTATTGAGTATATATTGCGTGGCACAGATCAATTTAATCCTTATTTATTAGGAATGTTCTTTTTGCTCCTGGCCTTCAAAGGCTGGGTAATAGGTTCGCTTGGTAAATTCTGGAACACAAAAATCTACCGGGTGCCGGATTTTCCTTTAGTGAAAAAAGGACCTTACAAATTTATCCGGCATCCTAATTATATAATTGTAATTCTTGAAATTGCACTTATTCCTCTTATTTTTCATCTGTATTATACTGCTATCCTATTTACAGTCCTAAATGCCGCTGTCCTTTACATCCGTATCCGGGAAGAGAACAAGGCACTTCAGTTATAAATTATTCATTTCTGTATAAAAAAACAGTATTCAACATTTGTAGAGACAGCTTGTTTTAACGATTATAATTACCACCATAAATTATTTGTTATGAAGAATTCAAAAGAAATGCACGCACTTATAAAGAAACGGGGTACAAATCAATTAGATGATCTTACACTGGGGCTTGTTAATGCTATGAAATATAGCGATTCTGATATTCTGTATCCTGATTTTGGGGATGTCAAACCCGGTGAAGGGGTAGAGCCATCATGGTTTTATGAGGTGTACAGAGGTACAAATAACTTTTCGGAACTGACAGCTATTCACCAATATATTTCGCAGGAAGCTCTCTTTGATGATATAGGAGAACTAATGATGGGAATTGCACTGGTAGAGATGAAGCACATGGATAAACTGGGCGATTTTATATTGGCACTAAAAGGAGAGGTAACGCAGGAATATGATACCCAATATGTATCTTATGGAAAAAGTGCCCGTGAGGCTGTACAGTTAGGTATTGACTCGGAAACCAACACTATTAATGAGTATAATGAAATACTGAAAAAAGTAAAAGCACTCCCTGAAAATAAAACTACCGTTACCAGTTTCCAGCTTCTATCTAAATTAATAGCAGACGAAACCCATCATCTGTCCCTTTTCCGGGAATGGCTAAAAAAACATCCGGAATCTAAAGAATAAAAAAGGTTGTCATGTAGGTTAGTCTCCTGTAAACCATTCTTTAAATTCGGCTACCCGGGCTTTACTGACTACTATCTTTTCTTTGACAGGTACTTTGAGGTTAACGGACAGCCGGCTGTTAAACCATAGGTCAATATCGTGTACGGCTTTCCGGGCAATAAGATACTGACGGTTTACCCGGAAGAAACTATGAGGATCCAGGGTATCTGTCAGTTCATCCAGGTGATTGGAGAGGTGGAAGGACCTGTTTGTTAGAGTCACTGCTTTTACATTTCCTTCTTCTATATGGAAATAATAAATGTCCTCTACCGGTAAGGGATACAATTTGTCTCCCTTCATGGGTACTAAGAAATGAGTTTTATAGGATTCTTTTTGACGTAAGGCTTTGATCAGGTTATGATAATCAGGCTGCCCACCGGATTGGGAGGTCAGGTTTTTAAGTTTTTGCAGGGATTTGCGGATGTCTTCGCTGTCAATTGGTTTGAGGAGATAGTCGATACTGTTTACTTTGAAGGCTTTCAGGGCATATTCATTATAGGCCGTTGTGAATATGATGGGGCAACTGATCTCAATGTGTTCGAATATTTCAAAAGCTGACCCATCTGCCAGATGGATATCCATAAAAAGCACATCGGGCATGGGGTACTTATGAAACCATTCGATGGATTCGGTGATACTGTCCAGTTCGGCTATGATTTCCATCTCATCCGCCTGCTCACTGAGCAGGGCACGCAGGTTGCGGACGGCTGCTTTTTCATCTTCTATAATGACTACTTTCATATCAGAGGAATGGTGACGGAGAAATGGTTGTTCTCCCTGTTAACAATAATATCCTGTTTAAACAATAACTGATAGCGTTTGCTAAGGTTCGCCAGCCCAATGCCGGTCCCTACGTAAGGAGTCCGTTTGGGTTGGACCGGGTTACTAACGGTCAGGGCCTGTCCGGTTGCTTCTATCCGGATCGTCAGCGGATGGCGGTTACTTATCTCGTTGTGTTTTACACTGTTCTCGATCAACATTTGTACGGACATAGGAGGGAGCCGTTTCTCACCGGTGTTTCCGGGGATGGAGATCTCAAATATAATATTTTCTTCGTATCTCATCTTGAGCATAAAAATAAAGGCATTTGCAAATTCCATCTCTTCCTCCAGCGTTACGCTTTTATTTTCGTTTTCCTGCAAGGTATATCGCAATACTTTAGAGAGTTGTTGCAGATAATCCTGCGCTTTATCAGGTGTTTCCCGGATCAATGAACGAAGGGTATTCAGAGAGTTGAAAAGCATGTGCGGATTAAGTTGGTTTTTCAATGCTTCGTATTGGTTGATCAGCACCTCGGCCTGTAGTTCCTGATTTTCGGATTGCACTTCACGGTTCCGCCTGTTCATGTAAATCACATAACAACTGCCGGTTACGACACAGGTGAGAATGAAATCCCTGAATGGGTGGAGGTTGTAATGGACAATGGCATCTACGGCCGGAATATCCAGAAACCGGTGAATATGGAAAAAACTTTTTCCCAGCATACTACTCAAAAACCAGGTAATGGCGAAAGAGGTGGCCAGCTTCTGCCAGGTAACCGGTACGGCAGTCCGGCCATAACCAAACACCAGCATGTTGAGGGTAAAAAGCAGCGTGAGAGAGAAGAACGTGAAACAGACTTCATTGACTACATCCTCGATTTCCAGACCCGGAAACAGGTTGTTAGAATCGGCGTCGACCAATGAGATAATTTCGGGAAAATACATCAGGCAGGCTGTTATGATAGAAATAACAGTCAGCAAGGCAATATATGTTGTATGTATTCGTTTTCCCATGTAGCAAATATACTCTTTATTTCTTATTTGCCTGTGCCGTCACATACATCCCGGGACGGAAGAGGGGGTGGGTTCCCTCTACACGGGCATATACTTCTAACGAACGGCTGGACGGATCAACTTCCTGTCCGATGGAGAAAAGAGTGGCAGTGAAATTATTATTGATACCGTTTACCACAAAATTCACCTGTTCACCGGTAGTTAGATAAGGCAGGTCTTTTTCATATACGGTGAGGTTTAACATTACTTTTCCTTTGTCAACAATCTCGCACATAGATTCGCCAGCCTGGAAATATTTGCCTATATTGAGTTTCATACCTGTGATGTAGCCTGTAATGGGTGCTTTGACCGGAAGATAGGGACGAATACCTTCTCTTTCCAGTTCTTCGGGTGAGATGTCCAACATACGTAGCTGGGCTTCGGCGGCCTCTTTTTTGCTTTTCATCGAAAGAAATTCAGCTTTACTCTCTTCAAACCGTTTTCTGGAGACGGCTTCCTGGTTGCTCAGTCTTTTCTGGCGGTTGTATTCCGCTTCGAGATATTCTGTCTGGGCGGTTGCTTCCAGATAGGTTTGTTGCAGGTTGATAAATTCAATGTTTTCCAATAAAGCGAGGGTGGTTCCCTTTTTTACATATTCTCCCGGCAGCAGGTGCGTGGAATGTACGGTTCCGCCCATGATCAGGGTAACGGAGGCAAAGTTCTGAGGTGGGAGCACTAACGTTCCGTTCAGGTAGAGGTCATCCGGGACAATGACAGACAGATCGGTTTCTGCCGGTAGGTTTTCAGGAATGATTTCTGCCGGAGGAGTTTGTGCCTGTATGGTAGTTGTTCTGTTTTCATTCTTTTCACCGGTACATCCGGCCAGGAAAAGAGGTATAAAAAGTAAGATTGTCTGTTTCATATTTATTCGGTATAGAGTTCTAATTCGAGTACGGAAATATTATAATTGTAGATAGCTTCGATATATCCTTTTTGGATCTCACGGGCTGTATTGAGACTCTGTACAAACTGGTTGATGTCTGTGTCGCTTTCGTAAAACTGAAGTTGGGCGCTATGTAATAAGGCATGTGCCTCAGTCAGTGCCGCCGTTGTGTAGTAACGAAGTGTTTCGCCCTGTTGAAGTAGTTGCGCCTGGAGTTCACTTACCCTGTTGGCCAGTTCCCGGGATTGGTAAGCAGCTTCAATTTGTGCGATGGAATAGTCAATTTTAGCCTGTCTTATCCGGCTCTTGTTGGGTACAAACCAGAGAGGAAAGGAGACACCTATCATCCAGGAATCAAGTCCTTTCAGCGGGGTAATCTTTTGCCGGTTATAGCCTACAGATAGTTCCGGAAAGAAAGCACTGCGTTCTACTCCGATGGCCGCTTTCTTTTCATTTGCCTGGCTGTGAAAGTAGCCCTGATGGGCTTCGGACAGGAGAGTGGATGTGACCGGCAGGGGCCATGCCAGTAGTGAAGTATCTGCCGGAATGATCTCAACTTCCGCATAACAGGCCCAGTTGAGCCGCCGGGTGGCCATTCGTAATTCTTCTTCAGCCTGCATCAGCCGGGTACGCAGATCGGCCACCGTCGAGGTGGTCATGTTTTTTTCCAGTAAGGTAATATCCCCCTGCTCATAACGGAGGTTGCCTGCTTTTTGTAATTTCTTCGCCCATTGGTTTTGATCCTGGTAGAGTTGTAAATTGTGCAGCGCATAGAGGTAATAGGCCCATGCCCGTTTTACTTCGGCGGTGATCTCCCTGCGTACCATCTGTGTATAATATTCTCCTGTTTTGATCTTGTTATTTACAAGTACGTTCTTATAATAAGGAGTGAGCAGCGAACCTAACGATTGGGAAATATCCAGTTCATTATCTTTACGGAACTCTCCGTTCAGTTGTCCCCAGGCGTATGTAACAGATGTACCGGGAATGTCCCAGACTTCTCCCCGGGAAGCCCGGCTTTTTTTTACCGATGAAATGGCTGAATGGATACGGGGATGGCGCTGTTGGGCAATGGCAATCGCTTCTTCCAGTGTAACCGGTTGTTGGGCAAAGGAAGGACCCATGAATAAGAGTGTAACGAAGGATAGGAATAGTTTCCGGTAGAGGGATTTTCTTTTGCAGACCCTTGTGCTGTTCACTATTTTATAGAATACGGGAATGATCAGCAGTGTCAGGAGAGTAGAGATAATCAACCCTCCGATCACAACAGTTGCTAACGGGCGTTGTACCTCTGCGCCTGCGGTGGTGGCGATTGCCATAGGTACGAATCCTAAAGAGGCAACCAGGCCTGTAAGAAACACGGGCCGTAACAGGTGAGGACAACCTTGGGCTATGATTCTGTTTGTTGTCATTTCATATCTGTTTTTATTTCGTAAACTGTTGAAATGGTTGATCATCAATATACCATTAAGTACCGCGACACCAAACAGCGCGATGAATCCGACTCCGGCTGATATGCTGAATGGTAACCCTCTTAACCAGAGTGCCAGAATACCACCGATGAGTGACAACGGGACAGTCGAAAATACCACCAACGTATATATAACACTTTTGAAAGCAAAAAAGAGTAGCAACAGTATCAGTATCAAAGCTACCGGAATGACAATCGTAAGTGTATCTATGGCATTCTGTAGGTTTTCAAATTGTCCGCCATACTCAAAATAGTATCCGGGTGGAAGTGTCATGTTTGCCTCCAGTGTCTCGTGGATTTGTGAAACTACCTGCTGGATGTCCCCTTCGCGTACATTGACTCCGATTATGATCCGGCGTTTTGTCTCATCCCGGTTGATCTGTAAAGGGCCGTTTACAAATTCCACATCGGCCACTTCACTTACCGGTATCTGGTACCCTTCATTCGTACGGATATAGAGTTTGTTGAGGTTGAGGTTCGGTACTTTTTCATTGTTCATACGTACCACCAGGTCAAAACGGCGTTCATTTTCAAAAACGACTCCGGCGGTTTCACCGGCATAAGCCGTGCGTATAATGGTGTTTAGTTCCTGGATACTGATTCCGTAACGGGCTGTTTTGGCCCGGTCATACCGGATCACTAACTGGGGCAATCCCATCGCTTGTTCTACCAATACATCGGCAGCTCCCGGCACCTGCTCTACATACGTGGCTGCTTCCTTCGCTTTGCGGTAGAGTTCATCCATATCCTCACCGTATAATTTGATCGCAATATCCGCTTTTGCCCCGGTCATTAGTTCGTTAAACCGTAACTGGATGGGTTGGCTGAAATTAAATTCCGCTTCTTCCTCTAAAGGCTCAAGGGCTTTTTTCATTTTTTCAACCATTTCAGCGCGGGTTCCGGCAGAGGACCATTCGCTGAAGGGTTTCATGATGATCATAATATCACCATCTTCAACGGCCATTGGGTCCGTAGGCACCTCAGCTGTACCGATCTTGGCTACTACATGCCGGATTTCCGGGAATTTATCTAATAATATTTTTTCCACTTCATTGGATAATTCAATACTACGTGTTAAGGAGCTACCTGCCGGAAGTGTCATTTGCATTGCAAAATCTCCTTCGTCCAACGTGGGAATAAATTCGGCTCCCAACCGGGTAAAAAGAAGCAGGGAGAGAACCAGGGCAGCAAATGACGAGGATATACTCAGCCAGGTATGCCGCAGGCAGAAGTTTAATCCCTTTTTATAGACCACATTGAGTTTGGTAAAAAAGCGGTCAGCCAGCGTTGGTTTCGTTGAAATGGTTCGTTTCAGGAATAGTGAGGCCATCATAGGAACGTAGGTGAGCGATAGGATAAGTGCTCCCACGATACAGAACACCAATGTTTTTGCCATAGGAGTGAAGTATTTTCCTTCAATGCCGGTCAGCGTCAGCAGAGGGAAAAATACGATCAGAATGATCAATACAGCGAAGGTAGCACTTCGGACAACTCCTACTGTCCCTTCTTCTATCTCTTTGTCCATCTCCTCGCGGGTCAGGGTTTTTCCTGCCAGCCGTTTAGTGTATAAGTGGGCCAGGATCCCTTCTACAATTACAATGGAACCGTCTACGACGATCCCGAAATCAATAGCTCCAAGACTCATCAGGTTAGCAGATACTCCAAACAGGCGCATCATAATAAACCCAAAAAGCATTGCAAAAGGAATGACGGAGGCAACGATTAATCCAGCCCGTATATTTCCGAGGAAAAGCATCAGGACTACAAATACGATAAGGGCCCCTTCTACCAGATTGCGGATTACGGTAGAGATATTACGGCTGACCAATTCGGACCGGTTCAGATAAGGTTCGATGGATATGCCTTCCGGCAGGAGTCGTTGGATACGTTCCACACGGGCCTCCAGCTCCCGGGTCACTATATTTGCATTGGCGCCCTTTAACATCATAGCGATTCCACCGATACATTCTCCGTTCCCATCCATTGTCATGGCACCGAAACGTTTAGGCGAACCCAGACGTACGGTGGCTACTTCATCTATATGGATCGGTATACCGTTCCGGTTAGCAATCACAATCAGTTCTATGTCGGCGATTGTATTGATCATCCCTTCGGAACGAATGTAGTAAGCGCGGTCGGTTTTCTCTATATAACTTCCTCCGGTATTCTGGTTGTTTCGTTCGAGTGCATCGAATACCTCTTCAATGGTAATGTCCAATGCATACAGTGCATCCGGGTTGAGTGCAACTTCGTATTGTTTCAGGTATCCCCCGAAACTATTGATCTCCACAATACCCGGTATACCGGATAGTTGCCGTTTGACAATCCAATCTTGGATCGTACGAAGCTGCATCGCATCATATTGATCCTCATATCCGGGGGCTACTTTTAATACATACTGGTATATTTCGCCCAGTCCCGTTGTGATAGGCATTAGTTCGGGGGTTCCCAGTTCCGGAGGGATTTCCCTGGTAACGGTTTGTATTTGTTCATTAATCAGTTGCCGGGCATCCAGCGTCGGAACGCTCTCTTTGAATACGACAGTGACAAGAGATAACCCGAAACGGGAAACCGAACGGATCTCTACTACATTCATAATATTACTCATAGCTACCTCTATCGGAAAAGTAATGAGTTGTTCCACTTCCTGAGGAGCAAGCGTCGGAGAAATGGTTACGATCTGTACCTGATTGTTTGTGATATCAGGAACAGCATCCACCGGTAAAGTCATCATGGCATATAAGCCAACGGCTAATAAAAAAAAGGTTATTAGTCCGACAAATACCTTGTTACAAATAGAAAACCGCACAATCGTTTTAAACATCACAGTCTATTTTATTATGCCGGCAAAGGTATTGCGCTATGCAATGTGTGTAAATAATAAAATTCTGAATCGTTTGATTTACGTTTTGAATTGTTCCGAAACAGATGTGAATGAAAAATAAACGGGCTCTATTTTGTTTTTTCTATATAAAAACACCAATAAGGTAGATTCATTTTGATATGGACTTTATATTTTACTAAATCGGAACCGATTTATATCAAAAATCCTCTACCATTATTGGTGCGTTCAAAATTATGTATTTTTGGTATCTTTTTTGTAGAAATAACGGTTTTTCTTCTATTTTTCTTTTATTTCAATAAAAGTTAA
>JAJQES010000151.1 GCA_021201565.1 Tannerellaceae bacterium | reverse complement strand
ATCTGCATGGGTAACCAACTGTTGGCCAAAGCCGGAGGTGCATCGATCTACAAACTCAAATACGGACACCGCAGCCACAACCAACCCGTCCGGATGGTAGGCACAAACAAATGTTTCATCACCTCACAAAATCACGGGTACGCAGTCGATAACGATTCGCTGGGACAAGACTGGAAACCATTGTTCCTCAATATGAACGACGGAACAAACGAGGGCATCCGGCACACAAGCAAGCCGTTCTTCTCCTCCCAGTTCCACCCTGAAGCGTCAAGCGGGCCGACTGATACGGAATTCATGTTCGACCTGTTTGCTGAAACACTCCAGACAGGCAAACTGCCGGAGTATATCACAAAAGCAGAAGAAGCAAACTAATTTCTACCGGATGAAACCAGGAATTTGGATAGGGATACTAACGCTGTTTGTTTGCTGCCAGGGTAAAACACCTCAACCGCCGGCAGATGTTCTGCCGGAAAATGACGCAATTCTTTCTGAGGCAATCATTCCTGAAGAAAAAGAAAGCGAAGATCCTCTTCCAGCCATACAGGAAGAAGATAAGGAAAGCATCAATGACGAACGCGATTTTCCCCTCATGTTTTCAAGAGAAGGTATCATTGAATTGCTAAACCAAAGAGATTCAACAGGCGAAAACTTTGAATCCTTTTTCAACCGTTTCATAACAGATGAAGAGTTTCAGTCATCCCGTGTTCAATTCCCGGTAAAAGATAAAACATTTGAATATAATAAGATTTCTGAGTATGAAAACGAGTGGGAGGATCCGGACTTTGATGCACTGAATGGTGGATTTATCAAACTCATTCCACTAACCAAAGAAAATTGGATATTCCTCACAGCCGAGTATTTCGATGAAGAACAGGAACGTTATTCACAGGAACTGGACCGTTATTCCAAATTACCCAAAGCCTGGTATAAACAGAATGGAAATATCGTTTTCCTGAATGGAGAATTTTATACATGTGCTGTTGACTATGTGATGGAGTTCAGGAAAATCAACAATCTATGGTATATGGTCAAATATGAAGATCACATGGTATATCCGGAGGATAGTGATGGGAATTATATGTCAATATGGAAATAGATAAAGATGGCGATTACAAATAAGAAAGAAACAAAAAAACAATCAATATATGGATAAAGACATCAAGAAAGTATTAGTACTTGGTTCGGGAGCGCTCAAGATCGGGGAAGCCGGTGAGTTCGACTACTCCGGGTCACAAGCACTGAAAGCGATCAAAGAAGAAGGGATTGAAACCGTCCTTATTAATCCCAATATCGCAACCGTACAAACCTCCGAAGGTGTAGCAGACACCGTGTATTTCCTGCCCGTAACTCCCTACTTCGTAGAAAAAGTAATCGAAAAAGAACGCCCCGACGGGATTCTGCTTGCTTTCGGTGGACAAACCGCACTCAACTGCGGGGTTGAACTCTATAAAAACGGAATTCTTGAAAAATACAATCTGCGTGTACTGGGTACTCCCGTACAGGCCATCATTGACACCGAAGACCGTGACCTGTTTGTTCGCAAGTTAGATGAGATCGACGTAAAAACCATCAAGAGTGAAGCCGTTGAAACCATCGAAGACGCCCGTCGCGCAGCTGCTGAACTCGGTTATCCGGTGATTATCCGTGCCGCTTATGCTCTCGGTGGACTCGGTTCCGGATTCTGCGACAACGAAGAAGAGCTGAATGTATTGGCCGAAAAAGCCTTTTCCTTCTCTCCACAGGTATTGGTAGAGAAGAGTCTGAAAGGCTGGAAAGAGATCGAATACGAAGTCGTGCGCGACCGTTTCGACAACTGTATCACCGTCTGTAACATGGAAAACTTCGACCCCCTCGGTATCCACACCGGCGAAAGTATCGTAGTGGCCCCATCGCAGACCCTGACAAATACCGAATACCATAAACTGCGTGAACTCGCTATCAAGATTATCCGCCATATTGGCATCGTAGGTGAGTGTAACGTACAATACGCTTTCGACACCGAAAGCGAAGACTACCGGGTGATCGAAGTAAATGCCCGTCTGAGCCGTTCGTCCGCATTGGCCTCCAAAGCCACCGGTTATCCGCTGGCATTTGTAGCAGCTAAATTAGGTTTGGGCTACGGTTTGTTTGACCTGAGCAACTCAGTAACCAAAACAACCAGTGCCTTCTTTGAACCGGCACTCGACTACATCGTTTGTAAAATCCCCCGTTGGGACTTAGGAAAATTCCACGGCGTAGACCGTGAACTGGGCTCAAGCATGAAATCCGTAGGGGAGGTCATGGCCATCGGGCGCACGTTTGAAGAAGCCATCCAGAAAGGTCTCCGGATGATCGGACAAGGCATGCACGGGTTTGTGGAAAACAAAGAACTGGTCATCCCCGATATCGACAAAGCACTCCGCGAACCCACCGACCGCCGTGTTTTCGTAATCAGTAAAGCTTTCCGTGCCGGATACACGATCGACCAGATCCACGACCTGACCAAGATCGACAAATGGTTCCTACACAAACTATATGACATTTCGCAGACAGCCAACAAGCTGGAAGCCTACCATAAAATAGAAGACATACCGACCGACCTGTTCCGGTTAGCCAAAATACAGGGATTCTCCGACTATCAGATTGCACGTGCCATCTTCAAAGACACTCTGACAGACGGAGAAAAAGCCTCCCTGTTGGTGCGCCAGGATCGTGAATACCGTGGTATCAAACCTGTAGTAAAACAGATCGACACGCTGGCAGCCGAATACCCGGCACAAACCAACTACCTGTACCTGACATACAGCGGAACAGAAAACGATGTACAATACCTGGGTGACAAACGTTCGATCGTCGTACTCGGTTCAGGAGCCTACCGGATCGGTAGTTCCGTAGAGTTCGACTGGTGTGGCGTACAGGCACTCAACACCATCCGCAAAGAAGGCTACCGTTCTGTAATGATCAACTACAACCCGGAAACCGTATCCACCGACTACGATATGTGCGACCGCCTGTACTTTGATGAGTTGACATTTGAACGGGTTATGGACATCCTCCAACTCGAGAATCCTCATGGAGTCATCGTTTCTACCGGAGGACAAATCCCCAACAACCTCGCCATGCGACTGGACGAACAGCATGTCAATATCCTCGGCACAACAGCCAAAAGCATTGACAATGCGGAAGACCGGCATAAATTCTCCGCCATGCTCGACCGCATTGGTGTAGACCAGCCCCGCTGGAAAGAGTTAAGCAGCCTCGAAGATATCAACAGTTTCGTTGAAGAGGTTGGATTCCCGGTACTGGTACGCCCCAGCTATGTACTGAGTGGAGCCGCCATGAACGTCTGCTCTAATCAGGACGAACTCGAACGCTTCCTCAAACTGGCGGCCAACGTCAGCAAAAAGCATCCGGTCGTAGTCAGCCAATTCATCGAATATGCCAAAGAAGTTGAGATGGACGCAGTAGCCGCCAACGGCGAAATCGTCATGTATGCCATCAGCGAACACATCGAATATGCCGGCGTACACAGTGGCGATGCTACCATCCAGTTCCCGGCACAAAAACTCTACTACGAAACCATGCGCCGGATCAAACGCATCAGTAAAAAGATCGCGAAAGAACTCAACATCTCCGGGCCATTCAACATCCAATTCCTTGCCAAAGGCAACGAGATCAAAGTAATCGAATGCAACCTGCGTGCCTCCCGTAGTTTTCCGTTCGTAAGTAAAGTCTTAAAGATCAACTTTATCGAACTGGCTACCCAGGTGATGTTAGGGCTACCGGTAGAAAAACCCCATAAGAATGCCTTTGACCTGGATTATGTAGGGATCAAAGCCTCACAGTTCTCCTTCAACCGTCTGCAAAAAGCCGACCCTGTATTAGGGGTAGATATGGCCTCCACCGGTGAAGTAGGCTGCATTGGTGACGATACCTCCGAAGCCATTCTCAAAAGCATGTTGTCCGTAGGCTACCGCATACCGGAAAAGAATATCCTGCTTTCCACAGGTACCGCCAAGCAAAAAGTAGACATGTTGGATGCTGCCAAAATGTTGTACAAAAAAGGTTATAACCTGTATGCCACAAAAGGCACCCATCGCTTCCTGACCGAAAACGGCATTGAAAGCACACTGGTATACTGGCCAAGCGAAGAAGGACAACCGCAGGCACTCGATATGTTGAAAGCGAAACAGATCGATATGGTAGTGAATATCCCGCGTGACCTCTCAGCCGGTGAGCTACGCAACGGCTACAAACTCCGCCGGGCAGCCATCGACCTCAATATCCCATTACTCACCAACGCCCGGCTGGCAGATGCCTTCATCCAGGCCTTCTGCACCCTCGGTCCGGAAGACATCCAGATCAAAAGCTGGAAAGAGTATAAGTAAAAATAACTATTTTCAGGCCCGGAATATTAAGACCTAAACACTTGCATACGTCTTAGTATTCCGGGCCTTTTTATTTCACAAATCTTACACAGAAACGTACCACACATGCAGTAGAAATGTAATTATCCTGTAATGTTAAGAAGATTAATTTGCACTCAATTTCTAAATGTATTCTTAACATATACAAACGATGAACAGATGCTGTAAAAGAGGACTTACCGTCCTGCTATTTTTACTTAACATGCTCCCTCAGCTAATCCATGCGCAACAAATCAAAGGGACAATAACAGATGAAAACGAACCCCTGCCCGGTGTGGTAGTCATGATCCGTGAACTCAACTCAGGTGCTGTAACCGATCTGGACGGAAATTTCTTACTCAACGTTCGAAATACCGGAAAATATGTAGTAGAGATTTCCTACGTAGGATATCAAAGCAAACAAATCACAGTCGACCTGACCGAAAGTGAATATAACATTGGACGCATCCGGCTACAACAGGATACCCAGCAATTAGGCGAAGTCGTCATCACCGGAGCCATGGGGCCCTCCCAGATGAAAGCTTACAATATCAAGAAAAATGCCCCCGCCTTAGTCGACGTAATCGCAGCCGATGCCATCGGAAAACTCCCCGACCGTAACGCCGCGGAAGCCATCCAGCGAATCAAAGGTGTAGCCATCGAACGCGACCTGGGTGAAGGAAGATACGCATCCGTCCGCGGTACCCCCATGCAATGGAGTTCCACCCTGTTAAACGGTAACCGGCTGCCCAGTGCCAGTGGTGATTATAGCGACCGGAGAGTGCAAATGGATATTTTCCCCTCCGAGCTAATCGAGTTCGTACAACTCTCCAAAGCCATCACCCCCGATATGGAAGGCGACGCCATCGGAGGCTCCATAAATTTCATCACCAAAACAGCCCCGTTGTCCCGCCTGCTAAGCCTCAATATGGCCGGAGGATACGGCGACCAATCCAGAGACGGATCCTACAACGGTTCTATTGTATATGGAGACCGTCTGCTCAACGGAAAACTCGGATTCGTCGTTTCAGGAATGATCTGGGAACGCGGAGCCGCCAATGACCGCTACAACCTCGAGTACAACTATTCCCTCGAAGACCCTGTACAATCCTTCTCTATTAATGAATTACAATTACGGGACTACATCACACGCCGCCGTACAACCGGCTTCAACGGAGGACTCGAATACCTGTTCAATGACCGTCACAAACTCTTTGCCAAAGGGATTTATAGCGAATATTTAGACAACCAGAACGTACGCGAAACCTATTTCAATTTTGACGGCAACTATGCACAGGTACAGACCCGGGGAACCGACTACAACATCCGGCTCCATTCCGTGGAACTGGGAGGCGTACACACCCTCAACAGCAAGTTAGAACTCGACTGGAACGCAAGCACCGATAAATCCTCCTTCCGCTTCAAAGGAATCGGGTATCCGATAGCTACCTTCCAGCAAAGCGTACAATACGAAGGGCTCTCATCCGACGGATATAAATACCTTGAAATGGATTCACCCAACGGAGTAGGAGACAAAATTGATCACATACTCCCCCATTTATCGCCCGGTACCCCCATATCAGCAGAAAATATGCGGTTATTACGGATGATCGTCACCAACAACACCAACAGTGAACAAAACTACCGGGCGGCAGCCAATCTCAAATACGATGTCAGCCAGGACCTCAAACTCAAATTCGGAGGTAAATTCATCCAAAAACAGAAAGACGTAGCTACCCCACTGGACATCTATATGCCCAAAATGTATCTTGGCATGTCACAAGAACTCCCACCCTCCATCAAAGATCTGGGAACAGAACCCTTTCCCTATAACGGCGGATTTCTTTCCGAGATCGGATCACCCTATGACAACGTACTCATCGACCAGATGAGAGTTAAAGACGTAGCCGGTATGCTAAGCAAAGAAAATATGGAGAAATACGACCTCCTTAACGTCTCCTCCACCTCACCCGACGGCAGCGGAGCATCCAATTACTACCACGGCAAAGAAAAAGTATATGCACTCTATGCCATGGGAGAATACAAAATAAATAACCTCACGCTAATCGGAGGATTCAGAAACGAATACAACGAAGTCAGATTTTACGGAAAAGACGAAACCGATGCATCCGGTATCCGCGACGTAATACAGGACAACAGTTACAACGCATTTCTGCCCATGCTACACGTAAAATACAACTTTACACAAAACACCATCCTGCGTGCCGCCTATACACGAACCTTTGCACGCGCAGATTTCAGTGACCTCAATCCCGCCGTGACCATTAATGAAACCTTCCGCACCATCACCTATGGAAACGGAAAACTCAAACCCACCTTCAGTAACAACTTCGACCTGGCCTTTGAACACTACTTCGGTGTACTGGGGCTGATCGACGGAAGCCTCTTTTATAAAAAACTATCCGACATCATTTATACCAACCAGAGCTCCACACAACTTAACGGCATGACCTATACCACATTAGAGCCTGGGAATTTAGAAGGAGGGTGGTTAATGGGCTTTGAACTCGGTGTCTCCAAACGTTTCACAGAACTCCCCTCCATCTGGAAAGGCTTCGGAGTAGAAGGGAACTACACATTTACTAACTCTGAAACCAAAGTTCCCCGGTGGGTAAATGACGAAAAAGTAATCGACAAAACGGTCATTCCCAAACAATCCAAACACCTGTTCAACGTAGCATTATTATACGAATACAACCGGTTGTCCGCCCGTCTGGCAGGTAATTATAAAGGGAAATACCTCGACTCCATCCGGCAGGAAGCCGGGACCGGACACTATCGCTGGTACGAAAGCAATTTCACCGTCGACTTCTCAGGCTCCTACGCCATTACCCCCAAAATCCGGTTTTTCATAGAATTAAACAACCTCACAAACGCTCCCGTACGGTTCAGCCACGGTACATACGACCGGCCCGAGCAAGCCGAATGGTACTCCTTCCGGGGACAGGCAGGCATAAGCATCAAACTATATTAAAAACATAAGAAACAAAATAAACTCATAAGCAGATGAAAACAAAAAAGACCATCAGCGTACCCCTTCTTCTCCTTACACTCCTGATAAGTTGTAAACAGACAGACGGGTGCGACCCGGGTCAACTAAAAATAAACGAAATACAGGTCGTAGGGACCCACAACAGCTATGCCCGTCCCGTTGACCCCATAGTACTTCACTTCGGCGACTCCATTGTCACCGCAGTATTTACCCCCATGATGGAACAGATGCCCGAAGAACAAAAGAAACAGTTTGAAGAATATCATCCGAATGGGCTCACCATGAAAGAAGGACTGAAATACGACCACCCTCCCTTCGACGTACAACTGAATGCCGGATTACGCAGTTTAGAAATAGACATTTATCATGATCCCGAAGGAGGACGTTTCAGCAATCCCGCCTCCTACCGCTTCTTTGAAAGCATGGGAATAAGCAATCTCACCCCCTATGAAAAAGAAGGACTGGAAGAACCCGGATTCAAAGTTCTCCACATGGCTGACTTCGACTTCCGTACCCACTACACCACCTTGAAAAAAGCGCTTACAGCCGTAAAAGAATGGTCCGGTATCCATCCCAACCACATCCCGTTATACATCATGATCGAAGCAAAAGACTCCGGCTTTCCCGTTTTCCCCGGTTCCACCGAAGTATTGCCTTTCGATGAACAGGCATTTAACCAACTCGATGAAGAAATACTCTCCGTCATAAACAGGGAGAAAATCATCACACCGGACGACGTACGGGGCAACTATCCCACCCTACGCGAAGCAGTATTAGCCAAAAACTGGCCTTTACTAAAAAACGCAAGAGGTAAAATCATATTCCTCCTGCTACCCTCCGCAGGCGGCATCGGCGACACCGAATGTCCCTACGTCGTAAACCGGCCCAATCTGGAAAACCGCGTTATGTTCGTACAATCCCAACCGGAAAAATCCTATGGCGCCTTTCTCTTAATGGACAATGCCATCGTACGGCAGGAAGAGATCAGAAAATATGTATCAGCAGGCTATCTCGTAAGAACCCGTTCCGATATAGAAACATACGAAGCCAAAGTAAATGACTACACCCGTGCCGAAGCCGCCTTCAGCAGCGGAGCCCAAATCGTGTCAACCGACTTCTTTCAGGAAGGCCCCAACACCTATGGAAACAACTACCGCATAGTCCTGCCCGGAAACCAGCCGGCCCGTTTCAATCCCGTCAATACCAACCAAAATTGTGAAGCTACTATCACCTGGGAATAACACCTGATCTGTATATAAATAGTTAATTTAAGACTGTCCCACAATTAAAATAAGGGACAGTCTTTTTTATAAATAAGAACCCCGGCTCCGCCATAAAAAGCAAAAAAACAAATACTTTTCATTCCTTATCCAGCTATTTTTGTATCTTTACTAACAACTTTTTGAATCAGAGGCTAACATCTTTCCGATATTATGTCCAGAACATAATCCGGTACGTCCAGAACGTAAAAAGTTATCTCCAGGACATAACAAATTACGTCCAGAACGTAAAATCAGAAAAGCCTCATCCGAAGATACAAAAAGTACCACCTTGTATTCAATTAGTTATTATCTAAACTTAAAGCCATGGCAATACACTACAAAATCAAACCCATCAGCAACAATCGTTTTCCGGACGAAAAGCCAATCTATAAAGTAACATTACTCACAACCGGCAATATCGGCACTGAGGAACTGGCGAAAGAATTAAGTCATACGAGTTCATTTACTCCCGGTGACCTGTATGGAATCATACGAAATCTGGTGAGTGTTATTTCCAGGGAACTGGCATCCGGACAGACAGTCACATTAGACGAACTGGGTACCTTTTCCATTTCTGCCGAATTAGACAAGGCTCCGGAAGACCCGGAAAAAATCACAGGAAAAGACATCCACTTCAAACGTGTCTGTTTCAAAGCCGCTCCCATGTTAAAACAAAATATAAAAGAACAAATCACTTTCCATAAACTTGCCCCTGACATAAAACGCTGGAGATAATAAATCCGTGCCTGTTCAGTTTCTTTTTTATGGGTTGTATCATAAAAAACAATCATCCGGGATCTCTTTACGGAAGAAACGGTCCAACCCACAATAGACATAGCCGATCACGAGAAAGATCAGGGTAAGTTCCCCGACATTGAGTAATACCTCTCCCCAGCCCAGTTCATCCACATTGATAAAGCCGTATGGATAGCGGCTGCCTGTGGCCAGGATAGGGCCTCCCACCTTTGCCCGGACAATGGCAAAGATAAAATAAGCATAGGGTATCAATAGCCATAGAAAAGGATCGTACTTTCTAAATCGACCTTTCGGGTCAAATAATATCCAGTCAAAAACCGTCATAAGAGGTACCACATAATGAACCAGATAGTTGGCCGTTGAATACACCTGGTCTCCATTTCCCATTGAGAAAAGGGTAGGACGCAAAATGAAATGATAAATAAGCCCGGTTACAGTGATCGCAAAAATAACAGCACCTTTAAAACGGGGAGCAAACGTATATACCCGGTTCTCACGCCGGATAGCATTCAGATTCCAGCAGAATGAACAAATAAAATAGAGCAGGCACAACACATTACTCAAAATAGTATAATAGACAAAAATGCCCCAGCGTATCTGGCCATCCGGCAAGCCTGAATTCAGATACAATCCATATAAACACAGAATAATAAATAAGGCTTTATAAGCCATGAACAAATACGGCTGCCGGATATACATTTTCTATTATTTTTAGAACAGTTGTTACATCAATACTTTCTATAACTTATGAATTAATTAAAATGTTTTGTCCGAATCAGACGAAAAAATGATACTTTTGGAACAATAGCATCCTATCTAAATAGACGTTATTTGTAACAAACATCTACCGTATGAAAAATTTAGAACGTTTCTATATACTAATCCTTTTCCTGTTTCCTGCCGCTTTTTATGCCCAGGCCCAGGAAAGCTGGCTGTATTTTGATACTGAAAAAGACTCCACCACCTATTCCCATCATAGTAAATTTCCTTTCCGGAAAGAGGTTGTTGAAATTACGGAAACAGACCTGAAAAAAGCATTGGACCAACAACCGGCATTTGCTGTCTTTAAAGATGCATTTTTTGTAACCGGTATTCCACTCCATGAACCTATTAACAATAAAACGGCTGATGCGATGTTCCAGTTTAGTATCCGTCAACGGTTAACCAAGAGCTATCTGCCCTTCAACTTTTTCGGTTACCTGACCTTTAGCCAGAAAGCCTTCTGGGACATCTATTCCGAATCCAGTCCTTTCCGGGATATCAACTTTACTCCGGGAATAGGGGTGGGAAAATAT
>JAJQES010000491.1 GCA_021201565.1 Tannerellaceae bacterium | reverse complement strand
ATAATATTATTTTCTTAGAACAAGCATTCTATTAAAGAAATTTTTCTGCAATAAACAGAAAGCAATTGACAAGTGACTGGTGACAATTGATAATTAAGGGGTTATAAAAAACAAAAGACAGGATTTATTCCTGCCTTTTTCTATATACAAATTTTTAATTGGCCATTTATTTGACTTCCCACACATCGCCGCTCATGAGAAAATCCCGCAGGGTACGATTCGGATTTTTCGCCTGTACTTCAGCGATCTGTTCTTCAACAGCCTGGTCATATACAGGAGCATCTACCGAACGAATCACTCCTAATGCCACCGGCATATCGCCTCCCATCATAGCCAGCATGGTATGTAAAGTTGGATCCGGTTCATTTGCATCATGCACAAGGATATCATCAAGTGTGTAGCCCTCTTGTCCAACAGTAACCACTTTAAGTTTTAAACCATCCAACACAATGCCTTTTTCATTCTCTTTCCCAAACAACATTTTTTCTCCATGACGAAGGAAAATAGTACGTTCGGCACGGAATTCTTTATCCGTAATCTGTTTATGAATGGCATCATTAAAAATCACACAATTGACCAATACTTCCACAACTGAAGTTCCTGCATGTTTAGCAGATTCAGCCAATACATCAGTCGTATTCTTCAGATCCACATCAATAGTACGCGCAAAGAAATTACCTCTGGCTCCCATAGTCAATTCTGCCGGAATAAAAGGCTCTTCAACTGTTCCATAGGGTGAACTTTTGGTTACTGTTCCCCGGTCAGAGGTGGGAGAATACTGTCCTTTGGTCAGACCATAGATCTTATTATTGAAAAGTACAATATTGATATCAATGTTTCTACGAACCGCATGGATAAAGTGGTTACCACCAATAGCCAAACAGTCACCATCTCCCGTCATCAGCCACACATTCAGATCGGGACGGGCAGTCTTCACACCCGAAGCGATAGCCGCTCCCCGCCCATGAATAGTATGGAAACCATACGTATTCATATAATAAGGCAAACGGGAAGAACAACCAATCCCGGAAATCACAGCCATATTATGAGGTGCAACACCAACATTGGCCATGGCTTTGTGTAAACAATTCAATACGGCATGGTCACCACAACCCGGACACCAGCGTACATACTGGTCACTCTTATAATCTTTCGCCTGATATTTTAATTCTTCTGCCATCGTTTACGCCTCCAATATTTTAGTGAATTCTTCAACCAGTCTTGCCACAACAAATGGTTGTCCTTTCACCCGGTTAAACTTATAGGGATTAAATCCGGGAACTTTACTTCGCAGATAATTTGCAAACTGCCCTTTATTCTGTTCCGCAACTACTACTTTTTTATAGCGTTTCAATACCTCTTCGGTATTTTTAGGTAACGGACTGATAAATCTGAAATGAGCAAATGCTACTTTCCGGCCATTTTCGTGCATCGTTTCCATTGCTTCATATAAATGCCCATAGGTGCCTCCCCAACCGACAATCAACAATTCCGCATCCGTATCTCCTAAAACTTCAAGTTCCGGAATATATTCTGCGATACGATCAATTTTTGCCTGACGGGTTTCCACCATCTTCTGATGGTTAATGGGTTCTGTAGAAATCGCACTGGTTTCATAATCTTTTTCCAGTCCACCAATCCGGTGAGCAAAATTTTCCATTCCCGGAACAGCCCAGTAACGAACAAGTGTTTCCACATCCCGGCGATAGGGTTTCCAGGGTGCTTCCCCTGTATATTTATCTACATAATTAGGGGTAATAACCGGATAGTCCTCCATATCCGGAATACGCCATGCGGAAGATCCGTTTGCAATGAATGAATCTGTCAGTAAAATAACCGGAGTCATATGTTCAACAGCTATTTTAGAAGCCCAGAATGCTGCATCAAAACAATCAGTAGGGGTCGAAGCAGCCATTACGACTAACGGACTTTCTCCATTCCGTCCATATAAGGATTGCAATAAATCAGTCTGTTCACTCTTTGTCGGTAAACCAGTAGAAGGGCCACCCCGTTGTACATCAATAATAACAAGTGGTAATTCTGCAATGACCGCCAAACCAATCGCTTCACTCTTCAAGGCTAATCCGGGTCCGGAAGTTGAAGTTGCGGCCAGATCTCCGGCAAAACTTGCTCCTATCGCGGTACAGATACCTGCTATTTCATCTTCCATTTGCACCGCTTTTACTCCCAGTTCTTTACGGGCTGATAATTCCTGCAAAATATCCGTTGCCGGAGTAATGGGATAACTACCTAAGAATAATTTCAAACCTGCTTTTTCAGCAGCTGCGATCAACCCATACGCAGTAGCTTTATTCCCGTTTACATCGGTATAAAATCCGGGTTCTGCTTTCTTTCCTTCTATACGGTAAATAGAAACGGTCGCATGGATATTATGTCCGTAATTATATCCGTCCGTTAATGCTTTAATATTGGCTTTCGCAATGGTCGGTTTTTTAGAGAACTTATTCTGAAGCATATTCATTGCTTCCTCCAGGGGACGTTCAAACAACCAGCAGACCAATCCCAGGGCAAACATATTTTTACAACGAACTGCTGATTTATTATCCAGTCCAAATTCTTTTAACCCTTCTTTTACCATGGTAGAAATGGGAGCGGCTACGACCTGTACATCCGTCAGACCTAATTCACCAAACGGATCTTCTGTCGTAAACAAAGCCTTATCCAGATCGCTCTTCCGGAATGAATCGGTATCAATAATAACGATTGCATTAGGCTTCAGGTTATTCTTATTTACCTTCAAAGCTGCCGGATTCATCGCAACAAGTACATCCGCTTTATCTCCCGGAGTAAATATTTTACGGGAACCCAGATGCACCTGGAATCCGGAAACCCCACTCAGGGATCCCTGCGGAGCACGAATCTCAGCCGGGAAATCAGGGAAAGTTGAGATCTCATTCCCAAAAAGAGCTGATAGATTAGAAAAGATTGTTCCTGTTAATTGCATTCCATCTCCTGAGTCTCCTGAGAAACGGATCACAACCTTTTCCAAAGTAGTAATTTTTGTTTGTTCTGCCATATTATATAAGCTTAGATTTCTGTTTTTGAATGTATCCGGATTGCTTGTTAAAGGTATCAGCAGGTTTTTGATCATTCATACAATCCACTTTTGAATGCGTTTAGCTTGATTTTTAACAATCCGATTACAAAAATAAGTATTATCCTCCAACCTGTCAAACATTTCCGTTTTTAAAACGCAGAAAGATAAATATCCAGGTTATTTGACATAATATTGAAATGCCCGGATACCCGGTTACTGACAGGTTTTCCACAATACATATAAACACCTGCCCGGAATCCCGGATCCATCTTAATCATATTCTGTACAGTTCCGGCTTCTCCCAACTGTTGCAGTAAAGAGACAAAAATATTACTAAATGCCATAGAAACCGTACGAGCCACATAATTACTAATACTGGGTTTACAATAGTGAAGCACCCCATATTTTTCAAACACGACCGGTGCAGCCGGTGACAGGCCACAGGTTGTTTCAAAACTTCCCCCCTGATTCGCCTGCAGGTCAAAGATCAACGCTCCCCGTTTCATGATCTGGATCAACTCTTCCGCAACCACATAGCGGCGATAGGAATTCATATCTCCCATTGCTCCGATCACCACATCGGCAGTCAGAAAAGCATTATGCAAAACTTTTGGTTGGAAATTAGAGGTAAATACAGGTTGACCTAATGTTTTTTGAAGAGTCCGTAATTTATTGATATCTTCATCAAAGACTTTCACAATGGCTCCCATACCTAATGCCGCCCTTGCCGCGACAGTTCCGGCAGTTCCCGCTCCAATAATGACAATTTCCGTAGGAGGTACCCCGGGAATTCCACCTAATAATACTCCCTTTCCTCCCTGAATACTACTTAGCAAAGCAGAGGCAATGGTTACAGCAGCAATCCCTTCTATTTCATTCAGGGTATTCATAACAGGATAATGACGGTCCCGGTCAGTGATCAATTCATAAGCTAAAGCAGTTATTTTTTTATAAATGAGCCCTTCATAGGATTCCCGTGAAAACTGATTGAGTTGCATCATAGAAAACAACGTACAACGGGATTTCATTAATGCTACTTCCGAAGGCAGAGGAGGCATTATTTTCAGAATCACATCCGCCTGGAAAACTTCAGCCACATTCTCTGTAATCTCCGCTCCACATTCTGCATATTGATTATCGGAATAACTAACTCCCAGCCCCGCTCCTGTTTCAAATATCACCTGGTGGCCGGCATTGATTAACAGCTCCACTCCTTCAGGAGTTAACGCCAGCCGCCTTTCCCCCTCGACACGCTCACGTGGAATTCCTACCACCAGCCGGTTATGAACTTTGGTCAACTCTTTCAACAATTCCTGGGTGATATAGCCGCCCTGAATATTTTTTCCTCCTGATGGTTTCATAATCCTATAACAACTTTAACAGTGCTTTGGATATATTTTCTACATCCGTTTCGGTCAACATATTTTCAGCATCAAATATAACAGATGCTTTTGTATAATGAGATTCTCTTTTTTCCAGATTTTCCCGGATAAAACATTTCAGATCTTCTCCGGAACGTCCCTGCAATACCGGCCGGGTATGTTTACATAGCTCCAACCGGTTAGCCAACTCATCCACTGAGACTTTCAGATAGACAACAGTTCCACACCCATTCATAAATTCCATATTATCATAGAAACAGGGAGCCCCCCCTCCGGTAGAGATCAACACATTTTCAAAAGCAGCGACCTCCTGCAACATATTTCGTTCTATTTGACGGAACCCATCCTCTCCTTTCTCATCGAAAATCTGACGGACAGTTTTATGATAGCGCCCCTCAATATAAGCGTCCAGATCAATAAAGGAAAGTCCGGCCCGTTGAGCCAGATCCTTACCAACTGTTGTTTTTCCGGCTCCCATATACCCTATCAGAAAGATGCGTTTCATTTGTCAGATTTGAAAGTGTTTACAAACTTAGCAATTAATTGATAATTGGCAATTGACAATTGCCTTTTTAAAGAAGGCATACCGGGAAAAAAGTAGAACATATTATTTTAGTTTCAGATAATATTGACGTTGATCTTCCGGATAATGCTCAATAGCATACCGCAAAGCTGTTCTCGGCATTTTTGTAGCATTCAAATCAAGAAAAGCTGAGAGAACGCTCCGGTCTTTTTTCCCAATCTCCCGTAACATCCATCCCACTGCTTTATGCATCAGGTCATGCGTATGGGTCAGAAAAAAAGAGGCCAGCGCCAAGGCATCTTCAAACTGACGGTTCCGGATAAAAGCAGCTGTCGACACCATGGCGATCCGTTCTTCCCACAGGAATTTACTCCCGGCTAACTCATATAGAATAGAACGATCCTGATCCATCAAATAAACTCCTACAATATGCGGACAGGTAATATCCACCAAATCCCAGTTATTAATATACCGGGTATTCCGGAGATAAAAATCAAAAATAGCTTTTTGCTCCTCTTTTTTTGCTTTTTTAAATCGTTCTACTGCAATCACTAATGCACACAAACGGGCTTCATGAAACGGGCTCTGAACCAGTTTTTCCAATTCTGATAAAGGAGTTTGTTTATTCGCTTTCGCAATATTACGGGTAACCGGATTAGTTACCCCCAGAAAAAGATCCCCTTCGGCATATTGTCCGGGGCCGGTTTTAAAAAAACCTTGAAGAAAACGTGCTTTTTCCGGGTTAGCAACTGACTGTAATTCACTAAGAATAAAATCTGCTGTCATGGACAGAATATTTTATTAACCGGACGGTCCCCCTCTATAAAGCCAATCACATTTTTAGTAACTGCTTTTGCCATTTCCATCCGGTCATGCATCGTCTGAGTTCCTATATGAGGAGTGAGCACCACATTTTCCAATTCAAATAATTCCTCTGAAGGAAAATCATCAAATTCATATACATCCAGTCCTGCGCCCCGGATCTCCCCATTTTTCAGCGCTCCAATAAGTGCTTTTTCATCCACAAGGGGACCCCGTGCCGTATTAATAAGGATGGCACTTTGTTTCATCTTTTTCAGTTCCGGTTCTCCGATGATATGGTGCGTTTCTGTTGTATAAGGAGCATTTAAAGAAACAAAATCAGACCTCTCCAGGATCTCCTCGAACTCCACATATTCCACATTTAAACGGGTCTCTTCCTCCATGTGTAACTGGCGACGATTATGATAAAGCACTTCCATTCCACAGGCATTTGCCCGTTTAGCTAATGCTTTACCAATACGTCCCATTCCAATAATACCTAATGTTTGACCCGTAATGTTTGTTCCCAGATTTTCCAGAATACCCCGTTTCATATTTCCACGTTCTTTCCGCAACTTCCGGTCCAGTTCCGTAATCCGGCGAGCTGAATCAATCAGGAGTCCTAATGCCAGATTAGCCGTAGGGGCTGTTACGGGATCCGGAGTATTGGCTACGGTAATGCCTTTCCGGATAGCGTATGCTACATCTATATTATTGTATCCTACACCATAATTTGCAATCAATTTCAATTTTGTTGCTTTTTCCATGAGTTCCTGATCAACAGAAAAACCGAACATACAACAAAGAATGTCATAATCAGCAATTATTTCACTTACTTTTTCATAAGAAAGAACCTTTTCTTCGGGAAAAGTTACCTCATACCGTTCCTCCAGCTCCGTAAATCCATCACGAAACATATCGTAGGTAAATAAAATCTTAATCATACGCTTTTCATTCTCTTGATTATGCATCAAAATTAAACATTATATTTGCAGTAACCAATTGACAATTGAGAATTGACAGTTGACAATTAGAAATAGCTGTCAACACGGGCTCAATCAATTGTCAATTGTACAATGTCCATTGTCAATTTTAAAAGATGGTTCTGAATTATATCTGGATTGCTTTTTTTCTGATTGCTTTTGTAGTTGCACTCTGCAAACTCATTTTTGTTGGTGATACAGCCGTTTTTACGGATATCATTAATTCGACTTTTGATTCGGCCAAAACCGGATTTGAAATCTCACTGGGACTTACCGGTGTACTTACTTTGTGGCTTGGCATTATGAAAATAGGTGAACAAGGAGGTGTGATTCAGACATTTGCACGTATATGCGGACCCGTATTTAGTAAATTGTTTCCCGATCTTCCTAAAAATCATCCGGTAACAGGATCTATCTTTATGAATATATCCGCTAATCTATTGGGACTGGATAATGCAGCCACTCCGCTGGGATTAAAAACAATGCAACAATTACAGGAATTAAATAAAGATAAGGACACAGCCAGTAATGCAATGATTATGTTCCTGTGTATCAACGCATCAGGTCTCACATTGATCCCTCTTACCATCATGATGTACCGGGCACAATTGGGAGCGGCTAACCCTTCGGATGTATTTCTTCCTATTATGCTGGCCACCTTCTCCTCTACCCTTTTCGTTGTATTAGCAGTTTGTATTAAACAAAAGATCAATATCTTTCAACGTAACCTATTATTGTTCTTTGGTGGTACCATTCTTTTTATCGGGGGGATTCTCTTTCTGTTCCGTGCGATGGATGATAAGGCTGTTTCGCTTTATTCGACGCTGTTTGCTAATTTAATATTATTCAGCATTATATGTGGATTTATTGTTGCAGGGCTCAGAAAAAAAATAAACGTTTACAATGTCTTTATAGAAGGAGCCAAAGAAGGTTTCCGGACAGCCATAACTATTATTCCTTACCTGGTAGCTATTCTTGTTGGCATTGCGGTATTCCGGGCATCGGGTGCCATGGACTATCTGATTGACGGGATAAGATATGGAGTTGGATTTCTGGGTATTAGCACGGAATTTGTAGAAGGATTACCCACTATCCTGATGAAACCGTTAAGTGGAAGTGGGGCACGGGGCATGATGATTGATGCAATGAAAGAATATGGAGCCGACTCCTTTACCGGCCGGTTGGTATCCGTAGTACAAGGTTCGACAGATACGACTTTATATGTTGTCGCTCTTTATTACGGAAGTGTCAGTATCCGTAATACACGCTATACAGTTTCTTATTCTCTGGCAGCAGACCTGGTCGGCGCTATTGTTGCAATCAGTATGGCTTACCTTTTTTTCAATTCATAATTAAAAAAGTTATTTATGGCTATTACCTATTATAATGAAGATATAAAAATGCCGGCGATCAAAAAACGGAAAGTAACTCAATGGATTAAAGAGGTGGCGGCAAAGTATGGGAAAAAGACCGGTGATATTGCCTATATTTTTTGCTCTGACGAAAAGATTCTGGAAGTAAACCGTGACTATTTACAACATGATTATTATACAGATATTATCACTTTTGATTATACGGAAGGCGATAAAATAGCCGGGGATCTTTTCATTAGCTTAGACACTGTTAAAACAAATGCGGAAAAATTTTCCACTCCATATAATGAAGAATTGCACCGGACTATTATTCATGGTATTCTCCATTTATGCGGAATTAATGATAAAGGACCCGGCGAACGTGAGATTATGGAGCAGCACGAGAATGAGGCTCTCCAACTTCTTAATCTTTAATAAAAATAGTCAGTTATTTATTATTATAGAATCCATCATTAACTCTTAAACAACAGCAAAATAAAGCTCAAAAATCCATTTATTCGGAGAGAAATACAAAGATGGTCAGAAATTTTAGCGTCTCACGGAGTTGAGATAATACAAAAAGACATATCTTATTGCAAAATAGAATCATAAATATTCAATTTGCCATAACAAATCAAACAAATCTAAACAAAACATCATCCATAATTCATCAAAATGCTATTAAAAATATTTTCAATAAAAACAGATAATTAGAGGAAATTTTAAATATAAGGAAGAAAATGTAAGCAAAAATAAGAAATTCTGTTTTTCCTGTTTGTGACTGAAATTTCTTCGGATCTTCTCTGCTCCTAAAATCTGTTGTTATTTGTCAATTATCATTTGGCAATAACCAATTAGTGAAGCTCTTTGCCGATTTATGAATATCTTTGTAGAAAGAAACAAATACAAAATGAGATTTACATACGATGTTATTGTGGTGGGAGCAGGTCATGCCGGTTGTGAAGCGGCGGCTGCTGCCGCTAATCTGGGATCACAAACTCTACTGATCACAATGGATATGAATAAGATTGCACAAATGAGCTGCAATCCGGCAGTAGGAGGAATTGCTAAAGGTCAGATCGTTCGGGAAATTGATGCATTAGGTGGCTATATGGGAATTGTAACAGACCGGACAGCTATCCAGTTTCGTATGCTAAATAAAAGCAAAGGACCGGCTATGTGGAGTCCACGATCTCAAAGTGACCGGATGCGTTTTAGTGAAACCTGGAGAAACATACTGGAAAATCAACCAAACTTATTTATCTGGCAGGACACCGTCAATGAACTGGTTATAAAAAACGGAGAAGTAACCGGAGTAAGAACAGGCATGCATGTTCAGTTTGATGCCAAATGTATAGTTCTGACAAATGGAACCTTCCTGAACGGGTTGATGCATATTGGCCGGACCCAGATCCGGGGTGGTCGTATTTCCGAACCTTCTTCATCGGGTATTACAGAACAACTGGTTTCATTAGGATTAAGAGCAGACCGGATGAAAACCGGAACTCCTGTCCGGATTGATGGACGAAGCGTTTACTTCGATGAAATGGGAGAACAACCCGGAGAGAATGACTATCATAAATTTTCTTACCTGGATTTCACCCCACGTCCTTTAAAACAACTTAGTTGCTGGACTCTTTTCACCAATGAAGCATGTCATGACATTTTACGCCAGGGTCTCCCCGACTCTCCTCTTTATAATGGCCAGATCCAAAGTATCGGACCGCGGTATTGCCCCAGCATAGAGACCAAAATTGTCACTTTTGCGGATAAAATACAACATCAATTGTTTTTAGAACCGGAAGGAGAGAATACACAGGAGTATTATCTGAATGGATTTTCTTCTTCTTTACCATTGGATATTCAGTTACGGGCTTTACAGGCAATTCCAGCTTTCCGTGATATTCAAATTTATCGTCCGGGTTATGCCATAGAATATGACTTTTTTGATCCGACTCAATTAAAACATACGTTGGAAACAAAACAAATTAAAAATTTGTTTTTTGCAGGACAGATCAATGGTACCACCGGTTATGAGGAAGCCGGAGGACAAGGACTCATGGCGGGTATCAATGCACACATAAATTGTCACGGAGGAGAACCATTTATCCTGGGACGTAACGAAGCATATATTGGCGTTTTAATCGATGATCTGGTCACAAAAGGGGTAGATGAGCCATATCGAATGTTTACTTCACGGGCAGAATACCGTATTTTGCTAAGGCAGGATGATGCAGATATGCGCTTAACGGAAAAGTCCTATAAAATAGGTTTAGCAAAAAAAGAACGTTTGGACCTGCTAACAGAAAAGAGAGAATTGCGGGACGAATTGATTCATTTTGCCGAAACATATTCTATCAAGCCTCAATATATTAATGAAGGGCTTGAGAAATTAGGTACTTCGCCTCTTACGCATGGATGTAAATTAATTGATTTGGTTTTGCGTCCCCAGATTAAAATGGCAGATCTGGCAACATTAGTTCCTGCATTCCAGAATCGGATAGAAAAACTTCCGGTTACACGAAAAGAAGAGATTATAGAAGCTGCAGAGATTTTAATTAAATATAGTGGATATATCAAACGGGAACAAATAATTGCAGATAAAATAAACCGTCTGGAGAATATTCATA
>JAJQES010000114.1 GCA_021201565.1 Tannerellaceae bacterium | reverse complement strand
CCTATAAAGCCCCCTCCAGACCCCTCACCGGATGCGAAGT
The DNA here is from genome assembly GCA_021201565.1 of Tannerellaceae bacterium. Taxonomy (GTDB): domain Bacteria; phylum Bacteroidota; class Bacteroidia; order Bacteroidales; family Tannerellaceae; genus UBA4116. The sequence goes on along the minus strand of JAJQES010000114.1, from coordinate 42,404 downwards.
CGTACACTCACAGATGCCCATGCACGTCCGGAAAAAAGGAGCCGGGGAGTGGATCACCTTCCCCCTCGAACCCATCGTATCCGTGACCAGCAAAAACATCATTGTCAGGCGCCATGTTGCCAAAGCGAAAGAGTATGGAACCATCAAAGAGCGATGGAGCCAGGACGACTTTGAAGTCACCATCGAAGGAATCATCGTCAATCCCGGAGAAAAAACATATCCCACGGGCAATATCCACGAGTTGCTCGCCCTTTTCCGGGAAAAACAGGAGATCGAAGTCAACCAGGACATGCTCCTCGCGCTCGGCATCAAGTTCCTTGCCATCCAGAGCATCGACTTCCCCCACACACAGGGAATTAATAACCAGCGGTTCGTCATCAAAGCCTACAGCGACACCCAGGCCGAACTGCTTATAAACACCTAAGCCATGTACACACTCGATTTCGACATCACCATAGGCAGCCACAAACTACGAAGCCTCAGCAGCGTAGTTATAAAATGCAGCGTAGGGAACCTGGCCAACACCGCACAGATCACCCTGCCCGGGATGCTCCACAACAAAACCCTGGAAGTAGAGGACAAAATCGCAGTAGGCGACCTCGTAGTCATCAAACTTGGCTACAATGCCCACATCAACGAACTGCCGACCGAATTCTCCGGCTATGTAGAAAGCATCACCACCGACGAAAACAATATCAAAATCAACTGCGTCGATGAGTTTTGCAAATTTGAAAAGCACATAGAAGACAAGATATTCATGGAGGTAAGTGTGGAAGAACTCCTCAAACAGACAGTCACCCAGATAGGGAACTACACCATTAAATGCAACTACGACTTCTGTTACGACCAGTTCAGCATCCACAACCTCTCCGGAGCCGGGCTGCTTCTGAAAATCCAGCAGGATACCCGGGCCAACATCTGGTTTCACGGCAACGAACTCCATGTGCATCCCCACTTCACCGAAAGCGGCCCCAAAGTCATCTACGACTTTGCCGTCAACGTCGAGAAAGCCGATATGAGCAACAACAAGCAGGAGAAAGAAAAAATATTCGTCATCGTAGAAGGCAATGACGACCGGGGCACCACCGTCACCGTGACCAAAGGCGAACAGGGAGGCCGGGAGATCAACGTCCGCATGGAAGGCGTCTACCAGATCCCTACCCTCGCCGCCCGCGCCGAAGAAGAACTCCGGATACAGGAATCCGCCGAATGCGAAGGCAACCTTACCGGCTGGCTGGTTCCCTACGTAGAACCCGGCTACCTGGCCGGGATACGCGACGAAGACTACCCCGCGCGCAACGGTACCTACTACGTCATCGCCGTCGAAACCTCCTTCTCCGAACGGGGAGGCGTACGGAAAATATCATTCGGAAAAAAGTTAGAAACCAACTAAAATAACAACACATGGATACCAGTTCAAAAATAAAAGACCTGTTGCGCAAAATAGCCGGAACAGACAAAGCAACCTACAACTTCCGCCTGATGGAAGTCGTAAGCGTAGAAGGAGACCGCTGCACCGCCCGGCTCGGCACCTTCGAGATCCCCAACATCCGCCTCGCCTCCATCGTTGACGGAGCCGAAAACGGTATTCTCGTCACCCCCGCCGAAGGCAGCATCATCCTTGTGGCCGACATCTCCTGTGGCGAACTGCGCAACCTCGTAGCCATCGCCTATTCCGAGATCGACTCCATCCGGATCCACAAAGAAGATACCCTCATCTACGCCGACGACCAGACCATCCACATCGAAACAGGCCAGAGCGTCGTCAAAATCACCGACGGAACCATCGAAGCAAAAGCAGGCAACAGCCAGATAGAAATGACAGACGGATTGATCCGGCACAACGAAGGCACCCTCGGAGGCCTGGTACAGGTCAACGAACTCACCAGCCAGTTAAACGACCTGGCAAAAGTTGTCAACAGCCTGATCGGCAACTACAACGGGCACACACACGGCAGTTACGGAGCCGCCCCTACCACCGCGCAGGAAGCCGGTTCCGCCAGCTTCGATCCCTCCGCTTACGAAAACAGAAAAATAACACACTGATGGGAAAAAGTACAGGTATATTATTAGACCCCGGTACAGGTGACCTGAAAATCAACACCAAACGGACCCCCGAAGGCTGGTTCGCCGGAGAGCTGGAAACCGGCTACGTCACCTGGCAAAACCAGGCGTTGATCCTCCAGGCATGCAAAGGAGAACTCAAAGAGTACCCCTCACTGGGAGCAGCCATCACAGAAATGGCCAACGACAACGAAACAGTAGGATGGAACCGCGAAGTCCTGCTCCAACTCGAATCCGACGGCATGACCGTACGGGATGTAAACATAGATTTTGAAAATAAAACAATGGAAATAGATGCAGAATACAATTAAAAACAGACAGTCCCTGATCGACTTCGCAATCCAGGAATGCGGCACCTTCGAGTCCACCTTCACCCTGGCAGAACACAACGATCTCTCCGTCACCAGCGACATACCCGCCGGGACAGAAATCGAATTCCTGCCCGAATGGATAGACAGGAAAAACACCCTCCGCCGCATAGAACCCGCCACCGCTCTCAGCAGCCAGGACCGCGAACTCCCCTGGGGAGGCATCGGCTATATGGCAATAGAATTTGATTTCATCGTAAGCTAAAAAATCATGAGAACCATAGAAGAAATAAAAGAAGGCATCACCAACGACTTCATGAACAATGAATTCGTAAGCAAAAAGTTCGGCTTCACCGTAGGAGACGACTACAACAAACATTTCAGCAAAGTGTCACTCATCAACATCCTCTTCTACATCTTCGCCTCAGCCGCGTGGATCGTCGAAAAGATGTTTGAAACCCATAAGCAGGAAGTAAACAATATGCTCGAAAGCATCCTGCCCCACCGGGCACGCTGGTATTGCGACAAAGTCCTCCACTTTATGAAAGACCGGCTGCTGGTCGAAGAAACCGACCAATACGACACCACCGGAATGACCAGTGAAGAGATCGAAGCCGCCCGCGTCATTAAACACGCCGTCGCCACCGAGTCCGCAGACCAGTCCGGCCTGCTCATCAAAGTAGCCGAGGAAAGCGGAGGCGTGCGCGGTCCACTCGACAAAGACACCGAAGAACAACTCGTGGCCTACCTGCGGCAGATCAAAGACGCGGGCGTACGGATCATCCTCACCAACGCGGAGCCCGACCTGTTCGACTGCAAGGCAGAGATCTACTACAACCCCATCCTGACCGGAGCATCCGTGGAAGAAGCCTGCCAGGCCGCCATCAAAAACTATGTGGAAAACCTCCCCTTCAACGGGGAATACTCCCACATGGGACTGGTAGACGTCCTCCAGCAGGTCGAAGGAGTAAAGATCGCGGAGATCACCGCCGCCAATATCACCCCTGCCGGAAGCGCACAGGTAATCAGTCCCCAGGTACGCTATGTACCCGAAGCCGGCTATTTCAAAGTAGGAGACGAAGGAGTACAACTAAACATGTATCCCCATGAATAAATACCAGATCAACATTAAGAAGCTGGCCCTGATGCAGTTGCCTACCTTCATGCGCAAACCGGCCATCACCGGGATCGCCTACGCCGCCGTCTCCTCACTCGGCTATTGCTACACCCAGTTCCACCATTTCCGGCTCGACTGCCTCCAGCAATTGACCAAAAACGGACAAGTGTGCTACCTCCAGGCCATCCTCAACGACCTGTTTGACTCCAACGACCGCCGGATCACCATCACCGACAGCGTACAACTGGCCGAACAACCCGTGATCTGGCGCGACACCAACCGGAATGATCCCATCCCCCTCCGGGAAAACAACCCCGGCAAACTCATCTACCGGCAGTCCATGAGCGGAGCCTACGCCTATGACTTCACCGTCAGGATTCCCTCCGACCTCCGGTTTGAAATCGACGAAAAGCGCCTGCGCGCCGTCGTAAACATGTATAAATTAACATCCAAAAGATTCAATATAAATTATGTATAGCCAGACAATTATCGGAAACTTCCTCACACAGGATGAACAAGCATTCCCACACGACTGCGAACTGTATGAGAGCCTGCAAAAGAACCTGTTCAGAATCGCCACCTTAGGCAACATCGCCGGCGACAAAGCCATCCTCAAAGGATGCGAACGATCCAAAAACGGAAACACCCGCAGCGAAGGACTCGTCTTCCTGCGCACCAACGACTACCCCCACGGGGAAGTATTATACTGGCAGGGAGGCAACATTCTCAACGGCATGCATGTCGAAACCCTACCCGTAGACATGACCGTACAGGGCAAACTCTTTGAAAACGCCTACACCCTCCGGATGCTCAAACCCGGACGGGGCACGGAACACTACGACTGGAACGACTTCCGGGAACTACGCACCCTGCCCGACCTGGGCAAACAGCTGGATGACTTTGAAATCGCGATGAGCAAAACCATAGAGATACTCACCCGCAAAGACCAGGAACTTAGCGGCAAAGACGAAGAACTGGAAGAGGAGATCAGCAAAACCAACGCGGTGATCAACCAGATCAAAGATGGAACCGTTGTAGCCGGTAATGCCTCCAAACTCGAAACACCCCGTACCATCCGGCTCGAAGGCGACCTCACAGGAGAAGGGACCTTCGACGGGTCAGCGGACCTGGCCATCCGGACAGAAGGCGTACGCGCGGCCAGCCTCACTACTCCCCGGCAGGTAAAAATCACAGGCGTCACAGCCACATCCGCAACTTTCGACGGGACCAAAGACATCACCCTCGAAGTACAGGAAGTGCCCACCCACCTGCTGACAGGCCAACTGGCCGGACTCACCATTGGCGAAGACTCCCTCAGCAACCACGACGGAAAAAGCAGTATCAGCATCGGCAACCAGGCCCGGAGTACCCTGGCTGCCAACGGGACAGTGACCATCCGGGGTAACGGCAACAACCTCACCTGCCTGCAGATAGAAGCCGGCGACACCACCCCCGGAAAAGCCTGGGCCCTACAAAGCCAGGGCAACCACCTGTTCGCCCAGCGCGAAGGCGAAGCCTGGAACGCGCCCGGTGTCCTCTGGGCCGGGCTCTTCACCTGTGGAGAAGAGACAGCCCTCATCCGGTACTGGGGAGACGGCCTCCAAATTTACAGCCACAAGATCCTGGCCGAAGGCGTCATCCAGGTCAGCCACAGCCTCGGGCATAGCGAGTACACCGTAGTAGCCACCCCCTACTATACCTCCTACACCACCGAGACAGCCGACTATCCTGACCAGGTACACCTGCGTATCACCAACCAGACCCCCAACACCTTCTGCCTGCGGGGAGTTGATACAGACTACCTCTCCAAAGCCAGCTACCAGGCCATGGTCATTATCGTAGGCAGAAACAAATGGGAATAAACAAAACAATTTTAAAGACAAACAAACAGATCATATTATGGCAACAATACAACGGTTAAAAACCATATTCAGCTGGTTTGAGAAAGGCAAATACCCTACACAGGAACAATTTGAAAACACCTTTTTCAGCTTCTGGCACAAGCACGATGAAATACCTACCTCCGCTATCGAAGACCTGGACGGAGTGTTGAACAGCAAATACGACACCCAGTCCGGCGAAATCCTCGAACAACGGATGGACCATGCCGAAGAACGGTTAGACCATCACGACAGCGACATCGCCGGCCTGTACCAGGGAGCGGAGAAAACCGGAGAACGGCTGGACGAACATGACGTACGCCTCGACAAACACGAAGAGTGGTTGCTCGAACACGATGAAGAATTCGCCCGGCAAACCCGCTGGCAGGAAAAACAGGACAACCACCTGGCCGCACATGACAACCAGTTTGAGGAAGTCGCTACCCAATTCCGGGAACACGCGGAGGAACTGGCCGCACACCAGGCCGAACTCGACATCCATACCGGCCGCCTGCACGGAATCGATGTAGAACTCATCGACCATGAGAACCGTCTCGACAGCCACCAACAGGAGCTAAAAGACCACAAAGAGATCCTCGATGATCATGAAACCCGCCTCACCCAGGCTGAAGAGCAGATCGAAGACCATGAAGGACGGATCCATACAAACGAAGAGGAGATCCACCACCTGAACGGAGCCATTGACGATATAAAATCAGGCAGTATTGTAGCCGGAAGCGCTCACAAACTGGAAACTCCCCGGAAGATCTGGGGACAGCCCTTCAACGGCGAAGCCGATGTAACAGGCAACCTGAGCAACGCAGCCAACATCACCGCCACCGGTACCGTAACCGCCCCCACGTTTGCCGGAGCATTAACCGGGAATGCCACTTCAGCCACCAGGCTGCAAACCGCACGCAAAATCGGTCTGACAGGAGTCACAGCCACCGCACAGGATTTCAACGGCGAAAAAGACATCAACCTCAACGTCACAGCCATACCCGGTACCCTGTTAACAGGCTCAACCACCATCCCCACCACCGGAAACGCGGCCACCGCAACCACCTTAGCCAATACAAGAAAGATCTGGGGACAAGACTTCAACGGTAGTACGGATGTGTCAGGGAATATAAACAACGCTGGAACAATTAGTGCAACAGGAAATATAGTCACCACCGCAGGGAATTTGTTCGGGTATAATATGCTGGAATTTAACAGAGGAGATGCCTGTTACATCCACAACTCCCATGCCAGTGGCTACCTGGGACTTGTTGCAGCCGGTAAAGTAGCCAACGCTGCCAATTCATCCATGTTAGTCACCGGGACAACCATCTATCCGGGAACAACCAATGCGATCTCTTTAGGAACTACAAACAACCGATGGTCAAACGTACTCACCAACCTACTGAATGTATCCGGTACTACTACCTTAACAGGAGCCGTCAACACAGGATCCATTATAAATGCTAATGACACAATTACAAGTCACGCATCTAATGCTTTTATACTGAATTACGGACAATATAAAGCATTTTTACGAACAGATGAAACGGGATTCTACATTTTAGTTAGTGACCTGAATGCAAATTCTTATAATAGTTTCCGCCCTTTCTATATCAATTTGGCAACCGGAAATGTAAATATGGCACGCCCGGTAAGCATATCGAATACTCTCTCAGTAACAGGCACTTCTACACTAACCGGTGCAGTCACCACAGGTTCCACAATAAAAACAGGAGGGGCAATGACAAGTGGGGCTGCCATCTACTCTTTTAATAAAACAGCACCTAATGATGGAATAAGCGGGGTTGTATTAGCCGCAGGAGCTATAGACATCACTTATGCAACAGCCAATCCTTACATATGCTTCCGCAGACAAGGAACTACTGTCACTGGATCTATCTATAACGGTGCAACCAATTTTCTGTATACCCCCGACAGAATGGCCATCGGTTCGGCAACAAATAACAGCAGCTACGCTCTGCACGTAACAGGAAACCTACACGCTACCGGAAACATTACCGGAACATTCACCGGTTCACTCTCCGGAAACGCAACCTCAGCCACCAGGCTGCAAACCCCAAGAACCCTCTGGGGACAATCATTCGATGGTACAGCAAACGTAACAGGCGCCCTGACAGGAGTCACCACACTTAACGCAAGTGGAAACATTACAGCACCCACATTCGTCGGAGCACTATCAGGCAACGCAACAACAGCCACCACCGCAACGACAGCCACCTCAGCCACCCAACTGGCAACAGCACGTACGCTGTGGGGACAATCTTTCAATGGGACAGCAAATGTAGCAGGCGCCCTAACGGGAGTCACCACCCTCAATGCAAGCAGTACTATTACAGCACCCACATTCAGCGGAAACCTTTCCGGGAATGCTACAACTGCAACGACAGCCACCACTGCTACCTCAGCCACTAAGCTGGCAACTGCAAGAAGCGTTACCTTTACTGGTGACGTAACAGGATCATTTTCGTTCGATGGTTCCGGAAATGTAAGCACAGCTCTTACAAACACAAAGAGCAGTGGAGACCTGGAAATAAACATAATCACCTCCCCTGTGAATAATTATGATATTGCAGATTTATGGGGAAAAAGAACATTTATTACTCAAACAGGACCTACATATACATTGAATATGACGAAGATACCGTATGAAGTACCAATTGGAACAAGAGCGATATTTACATGTAGATATATATATCCCTCCACTGCTCCTTTTGGCGGAATTATGTTGGCTCTTCCAAGACCAGGAGAGGCTCATGTATATAGTAATACCATAATTACATCCACCGGGACTTCAGTAGGTGACATGGCTTGGGGAAGTATAGAGATCATAGTTCTTTCTTCAACTTCTGCATTTGCAACATTCTATTACCCTAAATAATTTCCCGGTTCAAACAATAAAAATAAGAACAATATGAAAACAACAACAATCGTAGAAACGTATAACATTTTAAAAGAGACCTCCATCACAGGTTTAACTTTCGCAGGACAACGGGTGATCCTGAAAGCGATCCGCAGTATGAAATCCATCTTTGACGGATATGTAGAATCCCTCAAAGAGGCACAGGAAAAGCTCAAACCCGAAGGACTGGAAGAAGCACAGGAAAAGGCCAACCGGCACAACGAAGCCGTACAGGCCGGCACTCTGGAAGGCCGCCTGGAGGCCGGAGAGTTCAAACAGGTCTCCGCTTTACTGACCACCTACCACAGTAATCTCAACAGCTACGCGGAAGAGTTAGGCGAAGAAGAACAGGATGTGCAGACCGGACACCTCTCAGAAGAGGACTTTGAAAAGCTCATCGCTGCCAACGAAAAGACCGAAGCCGGCAAACTCGCCCTACTGGACGAAATACTTTGTGCATAACCAATCAATAACCACACCTTTGTGATATTTTGAAGCCTACGCCTGCCGGGGATTGGGAAATTCCCGGCAGGCATCTGTTTATTTTACCTCTTTTGACCGGAATGAAACAAAATATTTATTACATTTGGTTAACTAACATGCGTATCAACTATTTAACAAACAACAACATGGAAGAATAGAATCCCATACCCAGGTTACACCCTACTGTATAGAAAAATAGTACGATAACATATAATTAATCAGTGTTTAATATAAATTTGTAAAGAGAATTAATAACATGAAAGAACAAAGCACTAACTATCTCGCCATTTTAAGCGGTAGCCTCACGTATGAATGTCAGGCGGTCTCCCTGCCCTGCTCAGGAATACCCCAGAGTTTGAAAGTAAAAGACCTGGTCCTGTACCTGACAGACCGGGAAGGAAATATCATTACCCTCCCATTTACAGACAACAACTTTATGATCACCGTCCAGTCCCCACAGGAGTGGTCCGGCATCATCGAGTTAACGCCCCGGCAGATAACCATACAGGCCGGCTATAACGAAGCCGGCAGCCGTTTCTGCACCTTACAGGTCCGGGTCATCCCCCGCGACCCGTATATTGCCGGCCAGATCATTACTAACCTGGCAGTCTTCCAGGCCGGCATCCACAACTTCACCCTTTCCTAAACAGAAAAAAACTCCTTTCCGGTACCTCATTTCATATCTAACCTTAGTCCAGATAGTAACTTGCTCCGGGTTTGTAACCCGGAACAAGATAGGCCTTATTATATCCCTTCCGGAACTTTACATCTCCTTCTTACTCAGCACAATTTTCCCCTCAAAGCCTTTGGAGACTACTATATTTCCGTAGGAAAATAAGAAAAGGAAGATAAAATAAAAAAGCGTAACCCGTAAGTTACGCTTTTCACCCGGTGACCCCGGAGGGGCTCGAACCCTCGACCCAATGATTAAGAGTCATTTGCTCTACCAGCTGAGCTACGGAGTCTTAGTTGTTTTGTGGTTTGCGGCGGCAAAGATAACCGAATCTTTTTTCCCATGCAAGGGATCATTAAAATTCTTTTTAACTTTTCTTCTTTCATTCTCACTCAAACTCATACAGGTCTGAGGGAGTCGTCCGTTTAAGGGCAATCAGCATCACATCTTTCCCCACCCGGATCCCTTCCCGGTAGAGGCGTTCATCCACCGTTTTAGACGCCAGTTCAGGGTGGTTGTTATCACGGCTGAGATGGCATAACCAGACATTTTTGAGATGAGGCTGGTAATGAGTAGCCAACAGTTCCGCCGCTTCCCGGTTGCTCAGGTGTCCCGTCGGACTGGCCACCCGTTCCTTCAGGAAAGCCGGATACGTACCAAACCGCAACATCTCCTCATCGTAGTTCGCCTCCAGGATCAGGTAGTTAGCCAACCGCATATATTTCCGGATCGTCTCCGTCACATGCCCCACATCCGTAATAAACGTAAACCGGTGGTGGGCACACTCAATGTAATACCCCACATTGTCCGTACTGTCGTGCGGCACCTCAAAAGGAGTAATCACAAAGTCACGGATCGCAAACGCCTTCTCTTTATAAACTAACCGTTTGGACGCCACCAGTTTATCCTCCACATACCGGCTGCGGTTGATCCCCTGGTGCACCAGTTCCGTAGCATACACCGGAATGGCACACCGTTCTCCCAGGCAACCGACCGTCTTGATATGGTCCGCGTGGTCATGTGTGACCAACACCGCCATGATCCGGGATAAATCAATAGACCGTTCCTTCAGCACCTTCCGGATCGTACGCAGGCCAATCCCGGCATCGATCAGGATCCCATAATCCGGAGTACCCAGATAGTAACAGTTGCCACTGCTCCCGCTGGCTAAACTAAAAAATGAAACTTTCATATCTTGTTTGTCTTTTTTCGTTATTCATTCATCCGGTTCCCTCACACTCAGGAACGGACAAAGTCAGGGATCGTCACCTCTCCGATCAGGGAACAATTCATGTGTTCCTTTACCTGGCCAGGTGTCATATCATGCCCAAACAGGAACATCAGCTTCGTGACCGCGCTCTCCGTAGTGCTGTCATACCCACTGATCACCCCCGCCTCCAATAGCTTATGGCCCGTGCCATACCGGTGCATTTCCACACTCCCGGCGCTGCATTGGGTGACATCCACAATCACAATCCCCCGGTCAACCGCCTCCTTTAACTGGCCGATAAACCAGTCGAAGCCAGGCGCGTTCCCGCTGCCAAACGTCTCCATCACCACCCCTTTCAGTCCCGGGATATTCAGGATACTCTTCACCACATGCGGCGAGATACCCGGGAATATTTTCAGGATCGCAATATTCCGGTCCAGCAGGTAATGAGGTTTCAGCGGCTTACGGGCCACCGGATGATAGATCTGGCTGACATCATATTTAATATAAATACCGGCATGCGCCAGCGGCGGATAATTATAAGAGCGGAAGGCATTGAAATGGTCCGCGTTGATCTTACGCGTCCGGTTCCCCCGCAACAACTCATTTTCAAAGAACACACACACCTCCGGCACCACCGGGAAGCCATTCTCCCGGGCAGCCGCGATCTCAATCGCCGTGATCAGGTTCTCCTTCCCATCCGTCCGCAACATACCAATCGGCAACTGCGACCCCGTCAGGATCACCGGTTTGCTCAGGTTCTCCAGCATAAAGCTCAGCGCCGAAGCCGTATAAGACATCGTATCCGTTCCATGCAGGATTACAAACCCATCATACAAATGATAATTATCCGCGATGATCTTCACCAGCTTCTTCCACGAATCAGGCCCCATCTCCGACGAATCCATCGGAGGATCAAACTGGAGGGTCGAAATCGTATGCCCCAGCTTCTTCAACTCCGGCATATTATCTTTGAGGTGCTGGAAATTAAACGATTCCAGTGCCCCCGTCTCCGGATTTTCGATCATACCGATCGTTCCGCCCGTATAGATCAAAAGGATATTCGCTTTTTCCTGGTTGGTAGATGCATGTATTGTCATGGCCTGCAAAGTTAATAAATTATTCTTCACCCTTTAGTACGGGAACACTGATATGATATTTCACGGCAACCACCCGTACCAGGATCACCGAAAAAGCGGTCAGGAATTGCAACAAAGCCGTTGGAAGCCCTGCACGCAAACAAATACAATAGACACAGCCTCCGAACACACACGCCAGGGCATAAATATCTTTCCGGAACACCAACGGTTCCTCATTGATAATAATATCCCGGATCATACCCCCGAAAGAGCCGGTGATCGTTCCCATCACAATGGCCACCCACATCGGGAAACCAAACGCCAGTGTCTTAGCCAGTCCCACGACCACAAACAGCCCCAGGCCAATCGCATCAAATATAAAAAACGTATTCGTCAGTTTAATCACATGGCGGCGGAAAACGATCACAAACAACAACGCCAGCCCCGACACGATAAAATAAGAAGGCTGCTCCATCCAGAAAGGAGTCGTGTTGAGCAACATATCCCGCACAGTACCCCCGCCGACCGCAGTGATCAGTCCCACCACATAAGCCCCGAACCAATCAAATTGTTTGGCAGAAGCCAGTCTCATCCCACTGATAGCAAAGGCAAAAGTCCCGGTATAGTCGCAAATAGAGACAAAATCTATCATTTTGTTTTTTCTGCAAAAGTAATAAGAAAGCAGCGACAAATAATCGTTGTTCTTACAAATTAAAAAGATATAGCGATTATTAAGAGATAAATCCCATCGATCCCCCGCCGGCGCGCTGGCGCGGATTTCCAAAATCCGTGCCCAACATACACTCTCCCCATCCGGCCGAATAAAGGTTTAAACCAAACGAACCCACGTCTGTTATTATTATGTATGTTTGTAATTTGTATATTGTATCACCCAAATTAAATTGATAGAATGCAAAAATTCCTGGTTGTCCTTCTGACCCTAACCGTATGTATAACAGCGCACGGACAAAACTTCCCGCAAGTAGACACCCGTAATTACGTAAGTGACAGTGCCATCGTACTGCCCAGGCATCCCTGGCGGGCAGTAGGGGAAGTAATCGCCACCAACCTGGTAGTCGGTTCCTTCAACCGTTACATCATGAACCAGGACTTCGCTAAGATCAACTTCAAAACCATCAAACGGAACTTTCAGATAGGCCCGGTATGGGACACCGATATGTTCTCCACCAACCTCGTTGCCCATCCCTATCACGGGTCCCTCTACTTCAATGCCGCCCGGAGTAACGGGATGAACTTCTGGGAATCCGTGCCCTTCACATTAGGCGGTAGTTTTATGTGGGAGTTCTTTATGGAAAACGAACCACCCTCCACCAATGACCTGATCGCCACCACCTTTGGCGGAACAGCCTTAGGGGAAATCACCTTCCGCCTGTCCGACCTGTTCCTGGACGACCGCACCACAGGCAAAGAACGGATCGGACGCGAAATACTGGCCGGAGTGATCTCACCCGTCCGCGCGGTCAACCGCATCATTACCGGTGATGCCTGGAAAAAAAGCCGCAACAAAGGCCGGGTGTACACCCATGTGCCCATCAATTTTGTAGTAAGTGCAGGACCCCGCTTCCTGTTTGAACGGGAACATTCCGACAACTCCGCCACCAGTCTGCACCTGGCTGTCCGGCTGGATTACGGAAACCCCTACGGAGACGATTTCTATTCTCCCTATGAATGGTTCCAGCTCAAAGCCGGGTTCGACTTCTTTTCCAAACAACCCCTTATCAGCCAGGTAAATGTAATCGGTCCTCTATGGGGGAAAAATGTCTGGACCAAAGGAGACCGGGCCGTCACTGTCGGAGTTTTCCAGCATTTTGACTACTACGACTCCCAGCTCAAAACCAGCGGGGGAGACCTGGTGTACCCCTACCGCATCTCCCAGGCAGCCGCCCTCGGAGGAGGCGTCCTGTACAATAAATCCTCCGCCACCGACCGGGTAGATGTCTATGCTGAAATGTATATCAACGGGATTGCCCTGGGAGCCAGTAAAACCGACCATTTCTTTGTAGATGAGCGCGACTATAACCTCGGGAGCGGATACAGTGTCAAAGCCTTTGCCGGACTCACTTACCGCAAGCACTGGAGTTTCCTGATCAACACCGAAAACTACCATATCTTTACCTGGAAAGGCTACGATTATAACCTTGACCTGTCCACCCTTACCAAAGAAGAATATGAAGTCCTCAACGTACAGGGCGACGCAGGCAATGCCCGGCTAACGGTATTCACCACCCAGGTCATTTACAATTCACCCAAACGCTGGAATATTAGCCTGACCAACCGGTATTTCTCCCGCCGGACCCATTATAAAAACCCGGACTTTGATGACATCAACACCTCTACTTCAGATGTGATGCTCACTTTCGGGGTAAGGATCTAAAAAATTTCCGGCCTGGTAGTTGGAAAGAAAAGAAAATTTCGCAGCTTTGTACTCTTAACTTCAATCACAAAAAAGATGAGCCTGATAGAAGAACTTAATTTATTAGTATCAAAAACCTATACAGACGAGGATGGCGAAGAAGTTCACCCCACCCTCCTTCCTCCGTTAAACGAATATGAGATGGAAAAGTTCGTCAGAACCCTGCCGGAAGATCATCTGCCGGAAGAGGTCCGCGAACTGTTATCCACCGCCTCCGGGATCAAATCTTCAGACTACGGAGAAGATCTCCGTTTCTACGGGTATCCCCACAACCATGAATGGTTTCCCCTGTCCATTACCTTACAGGAAGATGGAGCCGGGAACTTCTGGTTTATCGCGCTCGACGAAGCAGGCAACTGGTTAAGCGTCTACTTCTTTGAACATGAAACCATGTCCATCATAAAATGCGCGGAAGACCTCGAAGGCTTTATCCGGGACCTGCGCCTTTCTATGGAAAATCCGGGAAAAGACCATTACACCCTGGTCTCCGAAAAATTAGTCTGGGAACTGGCCCGCCGGCCGGACAGCCGTACCAGCAAAGCGGAGGCACTGGCCAAAGGAGATGAAACCCTCCGCCTGTTCGTCTCCCCCCTGCCGGACAACTATGTGATCGGAGACCTGCGCGGCAAATCAGTGGACGATGGGATCTCCCTGGGACATTGTACCACCATCATCCCCCACCCGACCGAACTGATCTGGGCCGGAGAACCCAAAGTAAGTTTCTGGAAACGGTTGTTTAAGAAATAAGGTATTTTTCATCCACAAAGTTAATATAAAGCCCTCCCTCCTGATGTTTATATACAATATAAGGACACCGGAGGGCTTTCTTCTTATCATCCGAGAACACCACCACATAGACATCTTCCATATCCTCCGCCTGCGCATGCAGAGCATACCCTTCCATAAAATATTCACCCTCATCCGTCACATGCAGGTAAAAACCACCCGTGCCCACCGATTCATACCGGATCTGGTTGATAGGAAACTCATCAATCCGTTCCTTCAAAACCGCCAGTTGTTCTTCCGTCAGAGGAGCAGAAGTAGAAAAAGCCCCTACCGCATAATAAAAATCCTCGTGCGTTTCCCGGCGTAGGATATGCAGGTCCGCCACCCCCTTCCAATCGGCACTGGTATACTCCCTGCATTTTTTACCTGCCCGGTATCCTTTAAACCATCCTCCCAGGATAGATTTCCAACCCTGCGTTGTTTCCAACTCCTTCGCTAACTGTTCTTTTGTTTTCATATAGTTAAATTTATAAATTGCCTTTTCTTTTTGTCCGTTCTGCAAATATAGAAATTCCCGGCAAAAACGATGCACCCTTCTCAAAAAAAGGGCGCATCGTTTTCCGGAAAAGGGAACATCCTTTTTGCAGAGCCCGGCAGATCACTCCCAGTTTACAGGCCCTTACAAACCCCATCCATTTCTTTCACCTCAAGCCCCGGAAAGACACCCCATCCCAGAGCAACGCCCGGTGATGTTCAGGAGATTTTAACGTATTGATTTGGTTGATTTTCCTCTCTTCAGAGGCTACTCTCTACACACATCTTTTCACCCTCGTAGAGGGTAATATATGTTAGCCCCCAGCAACGCTGGGGGGCTTAACAGCCGACACCAATAACATCATGGGGCGGCGCAATTCGTCACGCATCCCCGGCATCCGGTCCAGGAGAGCCGGGTCCGGCTGAGGCTCCACCACTCCGGTAATCCGGAAACCCGCTTTCACCAGTTCATTCAGATAAGTAGTAAGCGTGTTATGATACTTTGTCACCTCCTCTCCCAGGAAGACAGCCGTCCGTTTCCCCTCCGTAAAATAACGGTCCACCGGCCAATGGAGTTTATTCCCCTGTTCATCATAAAACCAGTCCTGGTTACCGTAGGCCGTAAAGACCGGATGTTCAACGGAAAAGACAAAATGCCCGCCGGGAACAAGGGTGCGGTACACCTGTTCACAGACGGCTGCGAAAGAACTTACATAATGCAGCGCCAGCGAACTGAGCACGATGTCAAAAGCCTCCGCCGGATAAGCATACTCTTCGACCGCCACACACTCATACGTAATATAGGGCGACGGGTTACGCCGGGCAGCTTCTTCCAGCATGTTGCGGGACAGGTCAATACCCGTGACCGCACTCGCTCCCTGTTCAACCGCATAGCCACAATGCCATCCGAAACCACATCCCAGGTCCAGCACCCGTTTCCCGTCAAAAGCAGGAAGCAGTTTCCGGAATTCGTGCCACTCCCCGGCCCCTTTGAGCCCTTCCACCGAACGCGTCATCCGGCTGTATTGACTAAAAAAGGCCTCCTGATCATATTTATTCTCTTTCATAATGTCCCTTCTTATTTTCACAAAGGTAACTATAAATACCCAAAACCATCCGGCTTGCCCCCAGATGATACCTACCGGACCTGCTGGCGCGAATTTTCAAATCCGTACCCTAATGCCGGGATAGATTAGGCACGGAAACGGAATTCCGCGCCAGTAAGGCATTTTGTACAAGCCAGAGGAAGTCTATTAGGCACGGAAATGGATAGGTATTCAATTCTCCCTGTCGCCCTGGCAAGGGCAGCTTATTATAGCCCGGGGCAGAGGGAGCAAAGCGAACGGCACCCCGGGTTAGAATACCACCCCTCTCTTTCCGGGCTAAAAGCCCGGCACAAACATTCTATCCAAAAACTACGCATCCGGGCATAGAATCATAAAAATAATAAGTAGATTTGCCGGAACACTAAATAAGAGATTCGCATGAAAAAGCCGGCTGTTTTCCTTTTCCTGTTGTTAAGCCTCCTGTCCTGTACTCATAAACAAACAACCAATGTGATTTACGGAAAGATAGAAGGAGCGGCTCCCGGTGGCCTGGTCCTGCTGGTCCGGACAGACCCGCAGACTTCAGAAAGAATCCTGCTGGACCAGACCCGGATTACCGGAGAGGGGGAGTTCCTCCTGGAAACAGAGGCAACGGGAACAGCCGCTACCCTTTATTATGTGAAAGCAGGGGAAGATACGGCGTTGGAAAACCTGAAACCGGGACGCAACAGCCTGATGATTTTCCTGGAAGGATATGACTTCCTGACGTTGAAAGGAGAGGCCGGGAACCTGTTTCTGGCAGAGGTACAAGGAGGCCTGTACACATTACCGGATATCCGGCAGATGAACCACATTCACCGGGAAGGGTTCCGGTTACAACAACAGATCCAATACCTGAGCGGGGAAGTACAGCAGACCGGAGATCTGGATATGCGCCGGGAAATGCAGGAAATCATTACACAGGCACGAGCGCTGTATGAGCCTCTGCCTTCCCTGCAAAGAGAGTTTATAGCGGCACATCCGGAGTTGGCTTCTTCAGCCTGGTTGCTGCGGCAGGAAGGAGGAGTACAACAAAATATGGAGGAATATGAAAAGCTTTTCCTGGCACTCCACCCGGAGGTTCGCGAATCGCTGGCCGGACAAGAGGTGCAACTCTTCATTGACAGGGTACGGGGTACCGGGGTAAGCGGAAAAGCACCGGAATTTGAACTGGCTTCGCTGGAGGGCAACCAGGTGAAACTGTCGGATATGAAGGGCAAATATGTACTGCTGGATTTCTGGGGCTCATGGTGTGGTCCCTGCCGGGCAGCCGCGCCGAAGTTGATCGAATTCTATGAAGAGGTAAAAGACAGGGAAAACATCGTGATCGTGGGCATCGGTTGCTGGGAACAAAACGCGGATAACTGGCGGCAGGCCATTGAAGAGGATGGGCTGCCCTGGCTGCAATTGCTGGACGCGACCCGGCTGGTAACAGAAAATTACGTGATCACCAGTGTCCCTCATGCCATCCTCATCTCGCCGGAAGGAATTATCCTGAAACGGGACCATCCGCTGGCGTTGCTTCCTGAAGTGAAACAAGTAATTAATATGTAAGTGGAAAATATGAAACATCTATTTTTGATCTTTGCCGTTTCGGTGTTGGTTTGTTCGGGGTGCCAGCCCGGCAAACAGGTGAACCGGATAACCGGGCAGGTGGAAGGGGTATATCCCGTAAGTAAAATTGTGTTGGTCATGGAGGACCCCGTTACCTCAGAAAAGATAATACTGGACAGTATGACGGTCACGAAAGAGAAGGAGTTCCGTCTCTCCACCAGCCAGACAGGAACCACCGCGTTACTGTATCACCTGCCACAGGGCGGCCCGTTTGACCCGGAGGATAAAGAGGCAGAGATGCAGACTTATTATCTTTTCCTGGAAGGATATGACAACCTGGCGCTGACCGGGAAAGTGGACGAATGGTATTACCTGCAGGCAACCGGGGGATTGTATGACCACCCGGATATGCAGGAGATAAACCGGATCATTTGGATCGGTGGCCCCATGCAGGAACGGGCGGTTGATATGCTGCAACTGGCAGGACTCACCGGAGATGAAAAGCTGAGAGAAGAAGGGATGCGGCTAATGGATGAGGTGGAACAGATGTTCATGCAGATGATCCCGTTGCAAAATGAGTTCGCCCGTAACCATCCGGATATGGCCTACTCAGCTGTATTGATGCAATATGATTATGACCTGCAGGAGGACTGGGAAGAATATGAAAAACGGTTTCTGGCCCTTACCCCCGAAGTACATGCGTCACCTGCCGGACAGATGTTAAGACGTATGATGGACCGGATCCGGAGTACCCGCCCGGGTGGAAAAGCACCTGCGTTTGACCTGCCCTCCCTGGAAGGCGGCCGGGTGAAACTATCCGACCTGAAAGGGAAGTATGTGATCCTGGATTTCTGGGGATCGTGGTGCGCTCCCTGCCGGGAAGTATCGCCCCAACTCAAAGAGTTCTACCAGGAAATCAAAGACAACGAAAATATTGTGATGATAGGCATTGCCTGCTGGGAACAACATCCGGACAACTGGAGGCGCGCCGTGGAAGAGGACGGGCTGCCCTGGCTGCAATTGCTGGATGAAGGTACCCCCTCCGTTCCCGAACTGTATGCCGTAGACGGCGTTCCCCACACCATCGTGATCTCCCCGGAAGGCACCATCATCGAGCGCAACCACCCGTTGGCCCTCCTCCCGGAAATAAACCAGCTATTAGACCTCTGAACAAAATCCCCAACCTGATTGGGGACCGCACAATAACCGGCGATTGTTACCTCATATAAACAGCAAACCGGGAAGTTCCATATACAGCCCTTTCAGGAATTCACATACTCACTTTCTCCCGGGAGGCCTGCCCGGTCAGTAGGTTCAAGGTAATTATCTGCTGTTGTCGCCCCTGAAAGGGGCAGCCTATGATAGCCCACGGCAGAGTGAACGAAGTGAACGCCACCGTGGGATAGCAACACCGTGGAATAGCAACACCGTGGAGAATGACACCGCGGGTGAGTATGTTCCCCTGATTGCTCAGGCTGGAGGCTCAGCTCAAACGATAAGGGCGGAAACAAAAGATGTCAGTAGATTTTCTCCTGTTCTCCAATAGGTTTCCATCTCCTGACAGAGGTATCCTGGGTATAAAAAACTACCGGGCGGCAGCAAAAAGAGTATAAGAGAAAAGACATATCTCAGGCGCGAAGTGAAATAGGAACTGGAACGGCTCACTGAGGCATACGATCCGGTAGCTTACGTCTTCAAGTGCCAGGTATTCCTCGTAGATCTGTTCAGTCAATTCAGGCCCGTTCTCATTAAAATCCAACAGGAAACGCATCTGCCTCCCCTTTACTAACACATACGTCCCGGTTTATTCGGTATTTATTTATTTTTGGAATCACACATCAAACACCTCTAAGTCCCGGAGGGACGCCCTATCCCAGCCCAGGGCAACGCCCTGGGTAATAGATGATAAGAGGAAAGGAGTGATGTAAGCACGGCATAATAAAATAGCAACAGATAAATAGATCGTAATTTATGCCGTCCCTTCAGGACTCAACAGAGACAACAGATTCAGACCCAGGGCGTTGCCCTGGGCTAACATGGGATGTCCCTACGGGACTTAAATAGGGGTTTGACCTATGATCTGTGATCCGGGGAGGGAGGTTGGAAGAGGCCTTTACAAAACAACCTGTACCCAACCGTGGGTGTCGGGCTCGTCGCCATACTGGATACCTCTTAGCTTCTTGTAGAGCTTTTCGCACACCGGACCCGGTTTACCATCCGTAGAATAAACATACGATTTGTTTTCGTCCAGGTCGTCAATACGGGAAAGAGGCGCGATCACAGCGGCAGTACCACATTCGGCAGCTTCCTCGAAAGTCGCTAATTCCTCCACCGGCACAGAGCGACGCTCAACAGTCAGTCCCATATCTTCTGCCAGTTGCATCAGGCTCATGTTGGTGATGGAAGGCAGGATAGAAGTAGACTGGGGAGTGATATAACAATTATCTTTGATCCCGAAGAAATTGGCAGGCCCGCATTCATCAAGGTATTTTTTCTCTCTCGGGTCCAGGTAAAGCACAGCACTATATCCGGCTTCTTTCGCTTTATTTCCGGCCACCAGGCTGGCACCGTAGTTTCCTCCGGCTTTGATATTCCCGGTTCCATGAGGAGCGGCCCGGTCATACTCCCGCATGATACATACCGGAGTCGGTTTAAACCCTTCTTTGAAATAAGGGCCTACCGGGGTCACAAATACCAGAAACAGATACTCATCTGCCGGCTTTACCCCTACCTGGGCACCTGTACCAATCAATAACGGACGAATATAAAGGGAGGAACCGCTTTCGTAGGGAGGAATAAAACGTTCATTGAGGCGTACGGCTTTACGCACAGCTTCTTCAAACTTCTCCACAGGCAGTTCAGCCATCAGCAGGCCACGGCTGGAAGCCTGCATCCGTTTGGCATTTTCATCCATACGGAACACCCGGACCTTGCCATCTTTTCCCCGGAACGCTTTCAGTCCTTCAAATGCTTCCTGTCCGTAATGGAGACAGGTGGCAGCCATATGCAGATTCAGTATTTCAGAAGAACTTACTTCTAACTCTCCCCATTTCCCGTCACGATAGTAGCATCTTACATTATAGTCCGTTTTTATATAACCAAATGTCAGGTCGGACCAGTTCATATTTTCCATATAGATTCGTCGTTATAAGATTATACTTGCAAAAATAAGCTATTTTGGGGTATAATTGTTACATTTGCACACAAAAAAGAAGGGAATAATGAGTAGTTAGTAGTTGGTAGTTGGTAGTTAGTAGTCTTTCAAACCTTTTACACAGGGTTTTCTTCCGAATTCTTTCTACTAACTACCAGCTACCAACTACTAACTACCAAAATTTTAACAATGATGCGCGTTATTGATCTGATAAAAAATAGCAAACAAACTGCTTTTTCGTTTGAAATCCTTCCTCCGTTGAAGGGGAATAGCATTCAGCGGGTGTATAATGTGATTGATAAACTGCGGGAATTTGACCCGAAGTATATCAATATCACCTCCCATCACAGTGAGTTTATTTACAAAGCCCAGCCGGATGGTACCTATAAGAAAGTGAATCTCCGGAAACGCCCGGGGTCAGTAGCGATCGCTTCCGCGATCCAGAACAAATATGACATCACGGCGGTCCCGCATATTATTTGCAAAGGGTTTACCAAAGAGGAGACGGAGTATGCCCTGATTGACCTGAACTTTCTGGGAGTACATGACCTGTTATTGCTCCGGGGAGATGTGAAAAGCCTGGAACCGGGTCAGGATCCGGCACTCTATCATGACTACGCGACGGAGTTGCAGAAGCAGGTGAATGATTTCAATAAAGGGATTAGCCTGGACGGCTCTACATTTGAAGCAAACGAAACTCCCTTCTCGTATGGGATGGCCTGTTATCCGGAGAAACACGAAGAGGCCCCGAACCTGGATTCAGATATTCATTTCCTGAAAGAGAAAGTAAAGAACGGTGCGGATTACCTGGTAACACAGATGTTCTTTGACAACGAAAAATATTACTCATTCGTGGAACGTTGCCGGGCCGAAGGAATTACCGTTCCGATCATTCCGGGCATCAAACCGATTGTGTTCAGGAACCAGTTGACCGTGCTGCCCCGTATTTTCCGTTCGGACATTCCGGAAGTATTAGCAACAGAACTCCGTGCGTGTAAAACCGATGAAGAGGCAAAAGCGGTGGGACTGGAATGGTGCATTGCCCAGTGCAAAGAACTGATCGCCCACGGCGTACCCAGCATCCACTTTTACACCCTGATGGCTACCGACAGCGTGTACAAGGTAGCGAAGGAAATATATTAATTTATTGAGAAGTTAAGAAGTCAGGAAGTTATCAGTCGCTTCGCTCCTTAGAAGTTAAGAATAAAAAGATCCCGGACAAAGGAACTCCCGGCTTACCTGGATAAAGGGATTTACCGGACGGAAGGGAGACTGGATGGAGGGAATACACTGGATGGAGGGGATTTGTAATCCCCGACTGGTATGTATATGGATTTGCAATCCATTCGTTCCCGGATCACAGATCCGGAAGGTCATTAGTCGGGGATTACAAATCCCCTCCGTCCAAGAGCCTCCGTCCAGGAAAAAAAGTATTTTCTTAACTTCCTGACTTCTTAACTTCTAACTTCTAACTTCTTAAAAAAATGATTTCAGTTGATGGATTAACGGTGGAATTTGGCGGCAGTGCGCTGTTTTCCGATATATCTTTTGTGATTAATGAAAAGGACCGGATTGCCCTGATGGGAAAGAACGGTGCCGGTAAATCAACTCTGCTCAAGATTCTGGCAGGTACACGGGAGGCTACCCGTGGGAAAGTATCCGCGCCAAAAGACACGGTGATTGCCTACCTTCCCCAGCATCTGATGACGGAGGACGGCCGGACGGTGTTTGAAGAGACGGCCCAGGCCTTCGCCCACCTGCATGCCATGGAGGCGGAGATCGAAGCGATCAACCAGGAACTGGAAACGCGAACGGATTACGATTCGGAAAGTTACTACGAACTGATCGAGCGTGTCTCTACCCTGAGTGAAAAGTTTTATTCGATTGAAGAGATCAATTATGACGCGGACATTGAAAAGACACTGTTGGGACTCGGATTCAAACGGGAGGACTTTCACCGGCAAACCAGTGAATTCAGCGGTGGATGGCGGATGCGGATTGAACTGGCTAAACTGCTGTTGAAGAAGCCGGATGTTTTGCTGCTCGACGAACCGACCAACCACCTGGATATTGAGTCCATCCAATGGCTGGAAGATTTCCTGATTGACAACGGACAGGCAGTAGTGGTGATCAGCCACGACCGGGCCTTTGTGGACCGGATCACGACCCGGACCATCGAAGTGACCATGGGCCGGATCTACGACTATAAAGTGAATTACAGTACGTACCTGCAACTACGGAAAGAACGCCGGGAACAACAGCAAAAGGCGTTTGACGAACAGCAGAAGATGATCGCGGAAACAAAGGAGTTTATCGAACGCTTCAAGGGGACTTACTCTAAAACACTACAGGTACAGAGCCGGGTAAAGATGCTGGAAAAACTGGACATCCTGGAGGTGGACGAAGAGGATACCTCTGCCCTGCGCCTGAAATTCCCCCCGGCGCCCCGTTCGGGTACTTATCCGGTACTGATTGAAGGAGTTGGGAAAACGTATGGAGACAAACCGGTATTCAGCCATGCGAACCTGACGATTGAGCGGGGGGATAAGATTGCTTTTGTAGGTAAAAACGGGGAAGGGAAATCAACACTTGTGAAGTGTATCATGAAAGAGATTGACCATACAGGAACCCTGACGATCGGCCACAATGTGATGATCGGCTATTTTGCCCAGAACCAGGCTTCCATGCTGGATGAAAACCTGACTGTGTTCCAGACCATTGATGATGTGGCGAAAGGGGATATCCGGAACAGGATCAAGGACCTGCTGGGTGCCTTTATGTTTGGGGGCGAGAACTCCACCAAGAAAGTGAAAGTGCTTTCCGGAGGTGAACGGACCCGTCTGGCCATGATCAAACTGTTACTGGAACCGATGAATCTGCTGATCCTCGATGAGCCGACCAATCACCTGGATATGAAAACAAAAGATATCCTGAAACAGGCACTACAGGATTTTGACGGGACCCTGATCGTAGTCTCCCACGACCGGGACTTCCTGGATGGCCTGGTGACCAAAGTGTATGAGTTCGGCGGCGGCAAAGTAGTGGAACACCTCGAAGGCATCTACGAATTCCTGCAACGCAAAAAGATGGAAAACCTCCGGGAACTGGAACGCAAATCATAAAAACAGAAAACAATCCTGATC
Source organism: Tannerellaceae bacterium (assembly GCA_021201565.1). Classification (GTDB taxonomy): domain Bacteria; phylum Bacteroidota; class Bacteroidia; order Bacteroidales; family Tannerellaceae; genus UBA4116. The sequence continues at coordinate 18,037 of JAJQES010000114.1, read as the reverse complement.
CCCGCGAAGGCGGGGACCGCACCAGCACCGGCTTGAGTTACAATATAAAAAAGTGATAAAACCTGTTCCTATGCGATCCCCACCTTCGTCTCTTAGCAATATGCTGGCGCGGAATTCCGGTTCCGCGCCTTAGTGCAGTTTGACCTAAGAACCATTAAAAATAACGGGTTGTTTTCACGTCTTTATGATCACATTCCAGCTGATTGTGGTGGATCGTACTCCCTCCTCCCTGGTGACCATAAAAATAGCCGGCAGTTCCCTGCACCTCACAGTCTATTCCGCCTCCGGCAGTTATGTACAGTTTTTCAGCGTGGACTTTTAACCGTCCGCGTGCAACGGCAAAATTTACCTTTAAAGAATCTGTCAACAGATATTGATCCATGACCAATTCCCCATTATGGATACTGAAAGCCTTTACCTGCCCACCCGTATAGACCTGCACCGTTTCTTTCGGTACCCGCCCGGTTTGGTCAAGGATGAGAAAAGATAATTTATTATCCCGCACTGTTTGTTGCTTCAAACAACCATCATTATTAAACACAATCCCAAATGTGTCAGATGGGATCACCTCCACCCTGAAACCTGAAAAACTAAGGGATGTATAATCCCCTTCTACTTTGTTTTTGGTATAAAACTGTTCTGTCTGAGCCTGCATGTGAAAAGAACAAGCAAATAAAAGACTCCATAAGTAAAAAAGATGTTTCCGCATAAATGTAATAGTATAAATAAATAATAAAAGAAGCAGACAAATCACATGTCACATCTATATCTCATTCATACTAAACGGATTATCTATTTATGAGCGTGTTCATTTCCGGACAACTGTGCGATAATAAAAACATGAAGGCACGGAACCGGAGATCCGCGCCAGCAACAGACAGCAGGACCAGCAGATCAGTTATTCCCGGGGGTAATGAAAAACCAATAACACCTTTCCCCTTTTCGCTGCTCATCAAAAGAAGGTTCCCAGCTCATAAAAGCAGGGCCTTCTTTGCCTGTGCAGGCTGTTGGATAAGGGATAACAGATACGGGAAAATCCGTTGACCAGTAAAAGACACCCATACCATATATTCCTTCACCGGTATGGAAACGAAAACAGTCATTTCCAACGGGCACTTCATAATAGTTTAATAGCAGGGTAGCCATACCCACCCCTTCATTTATTGCAGAAGGTTCGTCACGCCACTTAGCCGGGTCTTGCCCGAACTGAAACCCTTCCCACTCATATCCCACATAATGACACAATCCTTCCGGAGCCGGATGCTCCGCAGCATACACATCCCATGCCTCCTCATCCAGCAACACAGGCGCCCAGATGCCATACTGATAGATCAGCATATCCTCCGGATTATACCCGTCTATCGTCTCCCGTTCCCCGATCACTTTTCCCTCTTTATCCAATATCCGGAAAGTCGTTTCCTCCTCCTGCAACGTGTACGGCCAGGAAGTTCTTTCATACACTTTATCCTGATAAGGAATCATAAAATGTTGATGTTTTTTACAGAAATAGATCTCCTCCGTCACTTTTCCAGTCCGGGAAACCTTCTCCAGAACATAACCCAGCGAAGACAGTTCAGGCGACAATTCAGGATACACTGTTTCAGACAGTTCCGCCTGCCGCACAGGCTGTTCTTTTACCGTCTGCAAAACAGTCCGCGCTTCCTCTCCGCTATAAGGCACATCCGTAAGCGTATCCAGCATCCGGTCAATATCAGCCACATATTGCTCAAAGACCCTATCATCCGTATCCGTCAGAGACAAAAGACAATACACCCGGTACGCCCGGTTTGAAGTGACCAGCAACCACTCTTTCTGGCTCTCATAATCCCCTTTCAGCACCAACCGGTCTGCCGTTTGCCGTCTGCGGATATAAGAACCACCAAACGCCCCCTCATTCCAAAAAGAGGCAGAAAGATCCTTCAGGCAACCGGAAAGATCATACGTTACCTCCTCCGGCAACGCCCCCTTCCCATACCGCAGGTGCAAATCCTTCGACAGATGGCCCGCAATAAACGGATTAGATTGCAAATCCGCAAAAGGAAGCGGTATGAGTTGAATAAAAACCTGGCCGGAAACAAACTGAACCAACTTACCCACAGAATGGAGCCGGTTTTCCCATTCGGTTCTTTCCGCTTTCTCCTCCTCTCCTTCCCGGGTCAACACATACACATCCTCCCAGTAACGGGGGAAAGAGATCGTCCACCCTTCCGTCCGGAAAACAGACAGGGTCCGGTCCAGCATATCATAAAGTCCCCGTACCGAAAGAACAATATCCATCAATGTCTCCTCACATTCAAAACATTGTCCGTCTTCCCGGCAGGGAAACGCCAGATGCCCGGTACCATAGGGAGTCAGCACAAACCAATGATTAAAAAGGACTCCCTGTTCAACCGTCAGCACACATACCAGCGGATACAGCTGTTGGGCTCCCAGTTCGCCCGGCACATATACCGAATACGAATGAAACTGTCCACCGCTGACCAGCAATTCCTCGTCAATCCTCCGCAACAGCTCTGCCTCTTGTTCCGGCAATTCAATATTTCCGTTCCATTTCATATATGAATTAAACGTAATCGAAGCCAACGGCAAAATAGCAGGATCGTTCTTTTCTTCCTCCGTTAGTTTATAAGTAAAAAAATGCAAAAGCTCACACCCTTCCAATTCCGTCGCACCTACGCTACTATACCACTGATCACGGTACACAATCTCCCACTCCGCCGGATAGGTAAACCCGTACAGATTAGTCCGGAACTCCTCCTGAGCGTTAGGGAAAACACACCCGGAATTCTGACAGAAGAGTGAGCAAACCGGCAAAAGACACCACAGGCACCAAAGCATACAGGAATAACAACGAATGTTTTTCATTGGTTTCATTTTCTAAACGGGCTACAAATGTAACAAAAAAAGACATCCCCATCACGGGGATGCCTCTTCATAGACACACTTTTATTACGAATATAGAGCTACACCCTATTCCTGATCGTATGGAAAACTCTTCATCTTCCTGTAGATCTGGGTGTAATTAATCTTTTCAATCTCCAGGTTATCCACATCATGGCCATCGGACTGCAAATGCAGTCTAATTTCCTCCAGACTACTTTCCGGCAGGGTGATGTAGAACACCAGCAAATCATCTTCACAGTCAAATAATGGGGTCCGGTCATACCAGACAGCCGAGAGACGCGGTTGGGAAAATGTAATCTCCCGCCCGTTCACACTATAGGTTCCGCTGAATTCAGAAGGAAGATCTCCCTCCTGTACAAGTTGGTATGATTCCAGGAAGTATCCCATTTCATGGAACTGGATAGTATCTTCAAAAATATACGGGCGAAGCATTCCATGTTCATTCAGAATCTTTTCTGCCAAAATACTTTCCAGATAAGGTTCGTTAGCATTTACAGATAACATGATATCATCCAGCTCCCAGATACCCACTAACTGCTCAGCCCGGGAAGTATCCACCTCCTCTTTACTACATGAAATAAAGACACATCCGGCCAGTAAGGTCATCAACACAATTAATCTTTTTACTTTTTCTAACATAGCAGAATTAAGTTATTTTCTTGTCTTATATTATATAAGACGTAATTGAGTACCTATTTGTTGCATTTTATTTGGAAAAAGTTTCAAAATCACCTCCCAATTTTTACAAAACGAAGAACTAAAAAGAACGCAAACCGCACAGAGAGCGCAGACGAACGCAAATTAATTATTCAAACTATTTTCTGCGTTCATCTGCGCCCTCTGTGCAATCTGCGTTCCCTATTCTTCAAACTCGAAACAGGTACAGAGTCCTATAAAAAGAGATCAATAGAAGGGGTACAGGCCAGATAATTCCTTTTTGTTTAAAACGGTTACTATATTCATCTATAAATTAAAGTTGTATAGTCATACGGACCTCCTGGTCGCCGAATTTCCAGTCCGGTCCTTCCCGCACCAGCCGCACGGCTTCATTATCCAGGCTCTCACAAAGCCCTTTCACCACCCGGATATTATAAGGCCGGCCGGTTGGATTTACTTTAAAGGAAACTGTTACTTTTCCTTTGGTCCGGGGACACACTCCCTGAATCGGGATCTGGATATGGTCAGCCAGATATTGTTTGTAAAGTCCGGCAGGTACAGCCGGTTCCGGTTTCTTGCCGATCCCTTCCTGCACTTCGGGAAGGTCCAGAGCTGTCAGGGGAAGGTCACCGTTCAGAACCGGCAGATAGGGTTCTACATAAGGCTCTCCCCCAATCGGCAGGGGATACGCAAAGAGAGGGACAGGTTCCACAGCTACTACCTGGGTAGAACCCGCCAGGGGCGCCGGTTCATAATGACTATCCGCTACCTCGTAACTATCTCTGGTAAGAAGATCCAAAGAAAAACGTTCCGGGTCTGAAAGACTATAATAAATATCGGCCGGTTCGACCGGATTGACTATGGAATAAACTCCCAGGCTCAACAGCAACAGCACAACAGCCGCCGCACTCCAGACCTGGAATCCTTTTCGTTTATGGGTAGTACGCACGCGGATACGTTTACGCATGTTCCCGATCCGCGGAGTCGCATCCTCCTGCAACTGTATATAGCCGTCCAGCGCATCCGACAGGAAAGGATCTGTCTGCGCCTCGCGCTCCAACCGGTGGGCCTCTTTGCCCCGGCGGTTTCCTCTGATGTACTCCTGTAACTTCATGATAAGCTCTTTTTTATACAGATTGCCAAATTCCGTTTACCGTTTTGAATATAACTTTTTACTTTCGAGAGGGCATAGCCCGTTTTCTCTACTATCTCGACATACGATAACTCCTCCATAAAAAAGAGGACAATACTCGTACGCTGATGCTCCGGCAGCTTTTCTATACAGCGGTTTAACGCCGCCATTCGTTCCTCGTCCGGACCATCTTCATTTAATAGATGCAACACCTCGTCAGATTCCATAACATGCGTGGTAAAATCGACAAAAATCTCCGGTTGGTCTTTACGGAGAATCTGTAAACAGTGATTGCGGGCCACACTATACACCCAGGTTTTAAATCCCCGGATCTCATAGTTAGCTACACGCGGCAACAGATGTTCAAAGATTTCCATGACAGCGTCTTCGGCATCGTCCGGGTCTTTCAGATATTTCAGGCAAACACCATATATTAGCGGAATATAACGGTTGTATAACTCTCCGAAATATTCCGAATCCCCGGACGTACAATAGGTTTGTAATAATTCCTCGTCGGTTAGCTTAGATATATTCTTTTTGAAAAACAGCATAATTACCCACAAAAGTAAAAAAAAAGGATTAGGATGGTACAGAATTTAAAACAAAAACAAGCTTTGTTTCCGCACTTGATGCGGAACCGCAGAGGAACAGGCCGTATCATATTATAATTATAACAAACGCCTGTTGTAATGCGGTCCCCGATCAGGCCGGGGAACCAAACCTGTTATTTACTATTCCCAAAACTCCGACTGATCCTTCGTCTCCACCCGGAGTTTGTCCATCTGGCTCCGCAACCGTTTGATTACCTTGACCTGTTTTTTCTCATCATAGAGGTTGTTCGTTTCCATCGGATCATTTTTCAGATGGAACAATTGAGAAGTCTGGGCCCCATTCACCCGGTAATCAATCAGTTTCCACTCTCCATCCGTAACAGCCCGGTGCAGATGACGGTATCCCAGATACAGGTACGGGCGCACCACTTCATCCCTCTCCAGTACCGGCAACAGGCTGACTCCGTCCACCGACTGCGGAACCGAAATGCCGGCCAGGACACACATCGTCGGATACAGGTCAATCAGGTAACACATTTTATCCGTAACAACCGGGACAGTCTGTCCGGCACGTTTAATCATCAACGGTACGTTGACACTATGACGGTACAGGTTTTGTTTACCCATCAGGCCGTGTTGCCCGACAGCCAGTCCGTTGTCTGCCAGAAACACAACAATGGTATTTTCATAGAGCCCATTATCCTTCAACGCCTGAATCACATGTCCGATACGGGCATCCAGGTGGGAAATCATCGCATAATAGTCCGCGATATGCTTTTTTACTTCTGCCTCCTGCCGGGGAATAGCGGCCAGGACTTCATCCCTAATCTTTAGTTCCCCGTTATCAAACGGGTGTTCAGTCACATAATTGGCAGGCAACGTAACAGATGCCGGATCATACATTTCCAGAAACTCGTCCGGCATACTGCGGGGATCATGAGGCGACATATAGCAGAGGGAAAGGAAAAAAGGTTTGTCGCCCTCCTGCCTGTTATTCAGAAAGTCAATCGCCGTATCCGTAAAAATATCCACCGAATGTTTTCCTGAATACGCATACTCCCCACTCAACACCTCCGTATGATTATTCCGTCCCGGTTCACGGATCACCCGGCGGCTGCTTTTATACTGTCCATCTGCATGATAGTGGAACAGCGGCACATTCCAGTGATCCGCCATTCCGCCAAAGAAGATAGCCTCGCCCGAATCAAATGTCCGGTTAAAGGCAGCAAAATCATTATGCCATTTCCCTGTATGAAATGTTTGATAACCAGCTTCACGTAATACCTCTCCCACTGTGGTGTGGGACGGAGGCAAAACAGCTCCCTGTCTCTCCAGTGCATGCAGATATTTTCCCGTCATTAACATCGCACGGCTGGGCATACTGACTGCGCCACTGGTGCCTCCCATAATATGGGCATTCGTAAACAGCGTGGATTCGCCGGCTAACTGGTTCAGAACAGGCGTTTTGACCTCTTCCTCTCCCAGACATTCAATGGTCGATGCACGCATATCATCCGCTACAATCCAGAGAATATTCGGTGGCTGATTCTGGGCAAATAAAGCGGTAGTACATAAAAGTCCACCGCTAAGTAGTTGTGTTTTCATTCTATTTATTATAAATTAGCCTTAAGTTCCCGGTAAAGATAGAAAATAAATAAACCTGTCTTATGGGTGAATCCGGGTAAAGAAATAAGAAATTCAACGTTCCTTTCAGAACTTTAACATCTCCGGTTGTTCTATTCCATGATCCTATCTCTATTTTCGCAACTTCTTAAATGCAATAAAGTATGGAATATAGAAAATTAGGCGGATCGGGATTATATGTCCCTGCTCTTTGTTTTGGTACGGTAACATTTGGTGGTACAGATGGGTTTGAAGCATGGGGACAAACCCAGGCAGCGGAAGCCACCCGGATGATACATCTTTGTCTGGACGCGGGGATCAACCTGTTTGACACCTCAGATGTTTACTCCGAAGGGCTGTCTGAAGAGATCCTGGGAAAAGCCATTAAAGAAGTTCGCAACCGGGTACTGATCTCTACCAAAACAACGTTTAGCATCCGGCAACGAGACAGAAACGATATGGGATCTTCCCGGTTTCATATCATCAATGCCTGCGAAGCGAGCCTGCGCCGGCTGGGCACGGATCATATTGATATTTATCACATGCATGGTTTCGATGGCAACACACCGGTGGAAGAAACCCTGCGGGCACTCGACGATCTGGTGACCAGCGGGAAGGTACGTTACATTGCCTGCTCCAATTTTTCCGGATGGCACCTGATGAAATCCCTGAGTGTGTCTGACCGGTACGGCTGGAACCGCTACATCGCTCAACAGGTATATTACTCATTAGTAAACCGGGAGTTTGAGTGGGAACTTATGCCGCTGGGGATCGACCAGCAGGTGGGAACCATCGTGTGGAGTCCGTTGGCAGCCGGACGCCTGAGCGGAAAGTTCCGCCGGGAGAATCCCCGCCCGGAAGGGTCACGCGTAGCCCGGGGAGGCAGCCCCATTCCCGATGAAGCCATTGACAACGAACGTTTATATCGTGTAGTAGATGTACTGGACCAACTGGCCGGAGAGACCGGACGGAGTGTCGCCCAATGTGCGATCAACTGGTTGCTGCAACGTCCCACTGTGAGCAGTGTGATCATCGGAGCCCGCACGGAAGAACAGCTAAAACAGAATATCAAAGCAACAGAATTCAATTTAACCCCGGAACAGGTAAAACGCCTGGACGAAGCCAGTAAAATAACTCCGGTTTATCCCTACTGGCACCAGGCCCAGTTCCCTTACCTGAATTCACAGTTGACATTCTGAAAATAGGGAAAAAAGAATAATATTGGACAGAAAGATATATAGTATATAGAAACTCACTATCCCTGTTCCCCGACTTGATCGGGGACCGCAGAGGTACAGGCCTTATCACATTGTAATTATAACTAACGCCTGTTCTAATGCGGTCCCCCATCAGGTTGGGGAACAAATACGTTACGTTATTCACCATTTATCCACAACCCGTACAGTAGAATTATACGCGCCCACTATCCCATAACCACCCTGGATATTAGAATAGATCCGGACGGGTTCGGAAAAGATATCACTGTTATAGCTCATTTCCAGGGAACGCATATACAAATACATAGATTCGGACAGGGACTGTAACTCGACCATCAATGTCCCATTTCCCTCATATTCATAATAATTAGGATCCCAGAAATAGATATTCAACGTATATTCTTTTCCATTGAAGAGATCATCCGGAAATATGCGCATCCGGTTCGTATCCCCATCCCCCTCCTGTATTTCCTGGCTCGAAAGACTACTCATCACCAGGTCCTGGTCAATATGATAATCTATATAATACCATCGCTCCTCATCATAATACTGTTTAATAAACAAACGGTAATAATTGGAAACTCCCGGATCATCTTTTATGCGTATCAGAGCCCGCGTCCAGCCTGCTCCATATTCACTATAAAAAGGTTCTGTATAAAAGGGTTCCGTCTGAACATCTACAATGACCGGCGGCGGCGGCACCCTCTCTTCGCCGGTAGCCACAGGATGTTTGTCTGTTCTTACCGAAACACGGATCACATCATTCTCTTTCACCTGTGCATCAAAATAACATTTTACAATCCGGTCATATTCATATACATAAAACTCAAGAATCTCACACTCTTCGCCGTTAATCTCTATTTTCACCTCTCCTTCTTCTGGCATGTCAAACTCGTCATTCTCCCCATAAATCAAAAAACTTTCGGAGATCGTCAACGTGGATAGCTCCGTATCACAGCCTACCATAGTAGTTACCACCAGTTTTTTAGGAGGTTGCCTGCCATCGAAATCAATGATCTTTTCACATCCGGCTCCCAAAAGCAGGAGTACACCAAGACTCAATAGGTATAGATATTGTCTCATGATATGCACTGTTTAAAAATAATAGGTAAATGACAAAGAAGGCATGATAGGAAAAATAGTGACCTGCTTTAATACCTGTTTGGATTTCCAGGCACCAGACTCATCTTCCTCGTCTATGACATCCGCATACAGTAACAACGGATTCTGCCGGTTATAGAGGTTATAAATACTGAGATTCAGCACCCCATACCTGCGCGCGTTCCGTTTTGTAAAGTAACTCACTCCCACATCCAGCCGGTGATAGGTACTCAATCTGTAATTGTTGCGGTGGTCAAACTGTTGAAATACTTCCCGCCAGAAAAAGGAGTCATCCGGAATATCACCGCTCACAATCCGTTCCAGCGGCAGAGTGATCACATTCCCGGACGAACAAACCCAATTGGCAGACAAATCAAACTTCTCACTTAACTGATGGGTCAGCGTAACATTCAGGTTATGGCGGCGGTCATATTTAGCCGGAAACCATTCGTTGTAATTGATCTCTTTAAACTTTCGTTCTGTCTTTGCCAACGTATAGGAAATCCAACCGGTCGTATTACCCAACTTCTTCTGCACCGAAAACTCAATCCCGTATGCCCTTCCATCGCCAGCTTCCACTTTATTTTCCCAGTTACCCGAACCACCCACAAAAGAGGCTCCGTCTTTGTATTCCACCACATTCTTCATCCCCTTATAATATCCTTCCACCGTAAACTCCAACTGGTGAGGCAACTGAAAGAAAGCACCGGCGGAAATCTGGTGTGAACTCATGGGAGAAACTTTATCAGTCACCGGCACCCACAGGTCTGTTTGCAGGAAGAGGGTGTTACTGGACAACAGATGAATAAATTGCTTCATCTGCGAATAACCTGCTTTTAAAGAGATCGCATCTGTCAACAGGTAGCGGAAGGAGAGACGCGGGTCGAAACTATGCCATGTTTTATTCTTTACCTGGAACAGCGAGTACCGGAATCCGATGTTGGCCCGCAACCGTTCCGTCACGTCCCAGTCATCTTCCGCATAGAGGGCTACTTCATGCGTATGTATCCGCTCCCCGGAAGAACTTTTAAACAGATCTGTGGTCCGGTCCTGCACCTCCGCATTCAATACTTCGGGCTTAAAATTATGATAGGTATACGCCAGTCCGCTCCGGATATAGTGGCCCGGAGCAGGGATATAATCAAGATCCGACACAAAACTGTAATCACGGATACCCGAATCATAAAAAATACGGTCCATCCGGGTCTCATTACTGTAGCCCCAATAATCTTCATATTGTTTCTGAAGAAATGTCTTATAATGATAATTGTTAAAAGACACGGTCGTGTTCAGGAACGCATTCCCGGCCAGCACCCGGTTAAGGCGCACCGCGGCTATCGTACTCCCCCACTTCCAGTCCTGGTTGGTCAGTACTTCATACTCCCCACTGTACCCCTCCCGGTTTCCATATTGGGTCTTTAATTTATCCTGTCCGTTATAAAACATCACATACATAGAGGTTTTATTCGACAACTGATGGTGCAGCTTTGCATTAATATCGTAAAAGAACAGATTATATTTATTTTCATTTGAGATAGACTCGTCTGCCTGGTTGATCCACTTCGTGATCTGGTCCATAAACAGGTCAATATAGGTACGCCGCACCGAAAGGGTAAACGAGGTTTTATCTTTGATCAACGGGCCCTCAATATTTGCCTTCGCAGCGAGTATCCCAATAGTAGCAGACCCTTTAAATTCCTGTTTATTGCCTTCTTTGGTCTGAATGTCCACCACCGAAGAAAGCCGTCCCCCAAAACGTGCCGGAAAACCCGATTTATAGAGCGTTACATTCTTAATCGCGTCCGTATTAAAGATGGACAGGAAACCAAAAATATGATTCGGATTATAGATTGGGATGCCATCCAGCAGGATCAGGTTCTGGTCCGGTCCACCGCCCCGGACAGAAATATCGCTTTTCCCTTCTGAAGTAGTCTGCACTCCCGGAAGAAGCTGGAGGGATTTCATCAGGTCCGTTTCTCCCAGCAGAGCCGGCATGCTGTTGATTTGTTCGATGGGTACATCCATCGTGCCCGGACGCGCCGCCCGCAACGCAGGATTACCACCCATCACCACCACCTCACCCAATTCAGCCGTAGCCGGGGTCAACATAATCTGTAGAGTGGTATCACTCCGGAGTGAAAATTGCATGACCGTAGTCTGATAGCCTACATACGAAAAAGCAACCTGTACTTCGCCAGCCGGTAAAGTCAGACTATAAAAACCATACGAATTGGTCACACTTCCCTGGCGGAGGCCGGGTTCATAGACCGTTGCACCAATTAAACACTCCTTGGTATGATGGTCCCGTATATATCCACTGATAGTATATGTCTGGGCATAAGATAGAAAAGGCCAAAAAAGGGCATAAAGGATTAGCAGGGGGATTCCCTTCAACAATTTATTCATATACAATTGAATTCTCTCTCAGGGGTTAAATGTATATATTTTTGACTATATCCACAACCGCAACTACCCAAAAGAATAGTAAATTTTGGACGGAGGAGATTTGCAACCCGACTGTTTAATCTTTGGATTTCTAATCCAATTTAACAAAACGGATTACAAATCCGTACACCAATCAGCCGGAGATAATATATCCCCTTCATCCAAAGGAGATCTGTTATCTACCCATCCGGATTCCATTTTATTAAAGAAACATCTTTGGTTAAGTGAAGAGAAAAACTTACTTTTGATAATTAATTATAGATTTGCTATGAATACAGACTTACAAAATAAAAAATTATCTGCCATCCAGGCAGTTTTATCTTTGGAGGATGATGTAATTCTGGATGATTTTTTAACCAAATTGCAAAGACCATTGCCTTGCCAGTTTACGTCAGAAGAAAAATGGGCACAACTGGAACAGGCAAAAGAAGAACAGGCTGCCGGTAAATATGTGCCCCATGATAAGGTTATGGACAGATATAAAAAACGCTTCTCATGACCTTGGTATGGTTAGAGATGGCTTTATCTCATTTAGATGAAGTCTTCAATTATTATGCACAATACAGTGAGCAAAGAGCCTATCGTATCGTAAATGAAATTTACGATACGGGACAAATATTACAAAACCATCCGGAAGCAGGTAAAGTAGAAGGATTTTATCAGGAAACTTCTCAAACTTACCGTTCCCTGATCACTTACAAAGGTCTATATAAAATCCTTTATTATCAGGAACAGGATACAATCTATATTTTTGCTGTTTGGTGCTGTCGCCAGGACCCGGCAGGTTTAGAAAATTTAGTAGACTCAATAATCCAGGTATAAGAAAGGAATTAAGCAGAATCTTTTTGGACGGAGGGGATTTGCAATCCCCGGCTCCAGCTCTTTCCTCTTTGGATATCTAATCCAATTTAACAAAACGGATTACAAGTCCGTACACCAATCAGCCGGGAATAATATATCCCCTTCATCCAGAAAGTGTTTAAAACATAAAATAAAAATGAGGTACCCCATAACAGGATACCTCACCATTTATTATATGCTACCTATCAGGCTTCCGGGTCCACACCCCATTGTTGTTTGGCCAACCGTTTGTAGTTGTTGTATCTCCACTGTGCATTTTCCTGGGCAGCGGCAAACAATTCGGCCGCTTCCTGTGGATATTGTTTCATCAATGAAGAGAAACGCACCTCCCCTTTCAGGAAGTCCTGGAATTTGCTCCAGTCCGGTTCCTTACTATCCAGGCTGAACGGATTCTGTCCTTCTGCCTCCAGGGCCGGATTGTACCGCCACAGATGCCAGTATCCACATGCAACCGCATTTTTCTGTTCTGCCTGGCTCTTACCCATACCGGAACGGAGTCCGTGGTTAATACAGGGAGAATAAGCAATGATCAGAGAAGGTCCGTCATACGCCTCTGCTTCACGGATGGCTTTCAGGGTTTGCGCCTGGTTAGCTCCCATCGCAATCTGGGCCACATAGACATATCCATACGTGGTAGCCATCAGGCCGAGGTCTTTCTTACGAATGCGTTTACCTGCCGCGGCAAACTTAGCGATTGCCCCTACCGGCGTGGCTTTGGAGGACTGGCCTCCTGTATTGGAATATACTTCCGTGTCCAATACCAGGATATTCACATTCCGCCCGGAAGCAATCACGTGGTCCAGACCACCGAAACCGATGTCATACGAAGCACCGTCACCACCAATGATCCACTGGGATTGTTTGATCAGGTATTTGCTCAGCGAAGCGATCTCTTGGCAGATCGGACAGTTAGCGGCATTCGCATTTACCAGCGGAGTGATTCTGGCTTCCAGCTCAACCGTTTTTTCAACGTTTTCCCTGTTCAGGATCCAGTCTTCAAACAGATCTTTTGCTCCGGCCGGACACTCTTTTTCGATCGCCTCTTTCATCAGTTTTACCAACCGGTCACGCATTTTTTCTACGGCCAGGCTCATCCCCATACCGAATTCAGCGAAGTCTTCAAACAGGGAGTTCGCCCATGCCGGACCCCGTCCTTTTTCGTTGGTTGTATAAGGAGTGGACGGAACCGAACCGGAATAGATAGACGAACAACCTGTCGCGTTCGCAATCATCTGGCGGTCACCTACCAACTGAGTGATCAGTTTCACATAAGGAGTTTCACCACAACCTGAACAGGCTCCGGAGAACTCAAACAACGGAGTCGCAAACTGTGAATTCTTTACATTAGCATTTACATTCACCAGATGGGCTTTGCTGGTCACTACTTCCGCGCAGTATTCCCAATTCGGCACTTCATGGTATTGCGTACCCAGTTCTACCATCTTCAACGCTTTGCCCTGTTTGTTGCCCGGACAGACATCCACACAGTTACCACAACCCAGACAGTCTAATACCGCTACCTGGATACGGAATTTCATGCCGTCAAACTGTTTTCCGGTGGCTTTGAGCATATCCGTAAACGGTGCTTTTTCCTGCTCAGCAGCATCCAGCACAAACGGACGGACAGAAGCGTGAGGACATACATACGCACACTGGTTACACTGGATACAGTTGCCGGAGATCCATTCCGGAACATAAGCAGCCACACCCCGTTTCTCATATTTAGCCGTTCCCTGGCCCCAGGTACCATCTTCACGTCCTACGAACGTTGATACAGGTAACAGGTCACCATCCTGTGCATTGATCACATTGACTACATTCTTAATAAAGTCCGGCTGGTTACTTGCGGCAGCCTCTTCGTCCGGCAGGTTTGCCCATTCCGGTTTTACAGGAAGCTGTTTATATTCACCGCCACGGTCAACCGCCGCATAGTTTTTATTTACAATGTCTTCCCCTTTCTTTCCATACGACTTCACAATAAATTTCTTCATTTCTTCAATCGCCTGGTCCACAGGGATTACCTGGGTAATCCGGAAGAAAGCGGATTGCAGGATCGTATTGGTGCGGTTACCTAACCCGATTTCTTCCGCGATTTTGGTCGCGTTGATATAGTAAACAGAAATATTCTTCTGTGCCAGGTACCGTTTTACTTTCACCGGCAGGTGTTTATCCAGTTCTTCTTCATTCCACACCGTATTCAGCAGGAAAGTTCCGTTTTCACGCAGCCCACGGGTCACGTCGTACATACGCAGGTAAGCCTGTACGTGGCATGCCACAAAGTTGGGTGTATTTACCAGATAGGTTGAACGGATCGGTGTATCCCCGAACCGGAGGTGTGAACAGGTGAAACCGCCTGACTTTTTAGAGTCATACGAGAAGTAAGCCTGGCAATATTTATCGGTATTATCTCCGATGATCTTGATGGAGTTCTTGTTAGCACCTACTGTACCGTCAGCCCCCAGACCGTAGAACTTCGCTTCATACATACCGTCACCCCCTAAAGCAATCTCTTCTTTCGGAGGTAAGGAGGAGAAGTTGACATCATCTACGATACCTACGGTGAAATGGTCTTTCGGTTCAGGTAAAGCCAGATTTTCATAGACACCGATCATCTGTGCCGGAGTCGTATCTTTTGAAGAAAGTCCGTAACGTCCGCCTACGATCAACGGAGCGTTTTCTTTTCCGTAGAATACCTCTTTTACATCCAGGAACAACGGCTCGCCGTTTGCACCCGGTTCTTTGGTACGGTCTAATACTGCAATCCGTTTCGCTGTTTTAGGGACAGCAGCCAGGAAATGTTTCGCTGAGAACGGACGGTACAGGTGAACGGCTACCAACCCTACCTTTTCACCCTGCGCCACCAGGTGGTCAATCGCTTCACGGATCGCTTCCGTAGCCGACCCCATCGCGATAATCACCCGTTCCGCATCGTCTGCTCCATAATAATCGAACAACCCATATTTACGTCCGGTGATAGCGGACAGTTCATTCATATATTCCTCTACGATAGCCGGAACATTTTCATAATATTTGTTGCTGGACTCCCTGTGCTGGAAGAATACATCCGGATTTTCAGCCATACCACGGGCCACCGGATTCTCCGGGTTCAGGGCACGGTTACGGAATTCGGCCAACGCTTCCTGGTTGATCAGGTGAGCCACGTCTTCATTTTCCAATGCTTCAATCTTCTGGATCTCGTGAGACGTACGGAATCCGTCGAAGAAGTTAATAAAAGGTACACGTGATTTGATAGTAGCCAGGTGAGCAACGGCTGATAAGTCCATCACCTCCTGCACAGACCCTTCAGCCAGCATAGCAAAACCGGTCTGGCGGCAGGCCATCACGTCCTGGTGGTCTCCAAAAATAGAAAGGGCATGGGATGCAATCGTACGGGCCGACACATGGAATACACTGGGCAGCAATTCCCCGGCAATTTTATACATATTCGGGATCATCAGCAGCAATCCCTGTGAAGCCGTATAAGTGGTTGTCAACGCACCCGCCTGCAAAGAACCATGCAACGCACCGGCAGCTCCTGCTTCCGATTGCATTTCCTGTACTAAAACTGTTTCGCCGAAAATGTTTTTCCGTCCGGCAGCAGCCCACTCATCCACATATTCTGCCATCGTGGAAGATGGGGTAATCGGATAGATTGCTGCTACTTCGCTGAACATATAAGAAATATGCGCGGCAGCCTGGTTTCCATCACAGGTTAAAAATTTCTTCTCTTTTGCCATCTTTTTAAATAATATTTAAGTAACACGTTTAAAATTCGCTTCGCTCATTACAAGTAGTTAAGAAGTTACCGCTCGCTAACGCTCTCTCAGAAGTTATCACTCGCTATGCTCGTGAGAAGTCAAGAAGAAAAAAATATTCTGTACTTCTTGACTTCTTAACTTCTAAAAAATCAATACAAAAACCCAAACAGCCACAGCGGGATCAGATTTCCTTCTCCGGTCTCCGCTTTATCGACTGCGTAATAGATACCGGGATGATTCCGCACCCGCAGGGATTCTTCTATCTTGAAATTATATTCCTTATCTACCATAAAATGTGCATTCCGGGTTCCCAGATTCAATTTATGGTCCTTATGCAACATATTATAAAAGAATGTCTCCCGTACAGACTGCACATTCACCGCTTCCGGACGGATGGGATACATCAGATTAGTATTGTGCATGTACACCTTAGCCGGTTTTTTCGGAAATGTTTCTCCTTCCGTGTACAACATATTGGTTAACCGTGCGTCTGTCAGGTATTTAATATAGTTCATTACCGTAGCCCGGCTGGTTTCAATATCTTTACTCAATTGACTCACATTCGGGGCACAGGGAGCACTGATCGCCAGCAAATATAATAATTTGCGCATTTTAGGCAGGTAACTTTGCTCTATTTGTTTAATATAAAGAACATCTACCTCCAGCATCATATTCATAGTCTTCAGCAGATTCTCTGAAAAGTTTCTCTTTTCCAGAAAAAACGGATAATAGCCATGATGCAGGTAATCCTGAAAATAGGCCATGGGTTTCACCTGCGAACAGATTGATTCCGCGATGATCCGGTGATCCTGGATGATTTCTTCAAAAGAATACACCGGGAAAGCAGTTCCGGCCATTAAATTGAGAAACTCCCGGAAAGAAAAGCCACGCAGGTTGTAGGAGACTACTTTTCCTGACAAATCGGGATTCTCTTCTTTCAGCCGCATCACGGACGAACCGGAGAATACAATGCGTACATCCGGGAAATGATCGTAGCAGTATCTTAATTCACGGGACCAGTCCGGATATTTGAATACCTGGTCAATCAACAACACTTTTCCCCCCTTTGCCCGGAACTCAGCTACAAAATCTATAATGGTACGTTCGGTAAAATAAAAGTGATTCAGATTTATATAGAGACATTCCCGGTTATCCTTCCCGAAAAATTCTTTCGCGTATTCGAGCAGAAAAGTGGTTTTCCCGACCCCCCTGGAGCCTTTAATACCGATCAGGCGGTCGTTCCAGTTGATCTCGTCCATTAACAGCCTTCTCACCGGTGATTCCGTGTGTTCCAGCAAATAATTATGTGTTCTGTAAAATGTTTCCACAAACTCAGTTAGAATAGTACATGCAAATGTAATAAAAATATCCATATTGCAACACCGGGATAGCAATTTTTATCAACAAAATGCCATCCCGGGTTTACAAAATAGGTTATAAAACATATTTTCCTCCTCCTGAGAGACGCTCTCTCCCCTCTTTTCACCCTCGCAGAGAGTACTATATGTTAGCCCGTGGCAATCCTTCAGAGCAGTTAAATTCTCTCTAAGTCCCGGAGGGACAATTGATAATAGCCCGCCGGAAACGCTGCAGTTGGTATATCCCGGTTTACCAAGGGCTGTTGTTGGTTGAAGGGGATTTATAATCCGCTTTACTAACATATAAGTCCCGGTTTATTCGGTATTTATTTATTTTTAGAATCACAGATTCTAATACTCCTTAGTCGGGGATTGCAAATGGAACATCCCGGTTTATCGGGGTCCCCTCTGACCAGATGGTATTTTTGAA